>JAJZGN010000112.1 GCA_021798435.1 bacterium
ATCTTGGTCGGTGCGGAGCCGACGGAGTGAGGCCTCGCAGGCGCTGATGATGTGCCGGGCCGACAGTCCGCCCTCGTTGGGCCAGTCGGAGGTGCGGGCGAAGACCTTGGTGGCCAGGACCACGCGCTGCCGGTGGTCTCCCTGGCTCAGCCAGTCGCCGACCACCTCCTCGGTGAGGCCGATCCTGACGGCGCGCCCATACACATTGGCCGTGTCGAAGAAGTTGATTCCCATCTCCAGCGCCAAGTCCATGATCTGGTGGGCCGCCTGCGGCTCAGTCCTGGTCCCGAAGTTCATGGTCCCAAGACAGAGCCGGCTCACCCTCAGGCCCGAGCGCCCCAAGTGCACGTATTCCATGATCAGGCGTGTCCTCCGAAAGCTGCGCGGGGTGAGAAGCCGGCAGCGGCGTCCGAAGGCCCCTCATCGACCTGAACTGCGCCCCGCGCCGCCCTGACCGCGTGGCGCCCACTCGGCCACAGCTCCACCATACGCAGGAGTGAACAACTCGAACGGCGGCTCCAGATCTTGGCCAGGCCCGACCCGGCGCCGCACCTGGGGTAGGGGGCCCACACCGTTGCTGGGCTCGCTCCGGCCTCAGCCCGTGGCTCGCCCTGACTTCCGGAATTCCCGGCCTCCCCGGCGCCAGCTGGTCGTTCGGAGCGGAGATGAGGTATTGACAGGGCCAACCCGGAATGAGAAAAGTATCGGCGGCGGCCGCCCCACTGGGCCGCGCTTGGTGCAGATGGCTGGGAGGCGGAGATTACGAAGTGCGCGGTCCGCGCCTAGGTGCCCCTGTCGCCGCGGGCGGCTCCGGGCCGCGAGGCGGCCGAAGAGGCCGGGATGGTGAATGCCGCACCGCGAGGTCCCGCTCGCCGTGGTGGCGGGGACCCATGGAAGGTGTTGGGCGGGTCGGCTCGCTGACGCCTCGCATCGGGAAGGCTCGCTGGCAGGCTTGAGAGTTCCTCTGCACCACCGCACCCCCCGGTCCTTGGTCGGCGCGCCCCCGGCAGCGCGACGCCCGCTGTGACCGAGATCCGGTTCCCCGCCGCGGCGGGAGCCCGCACGGAGCCTCTCGACCCGGAGGCGGAGAACGCCCTGTTGCCCTACGTCCCCAGGCTGGCCATGGAGTGGGTCGCCGCCGGCTCGGGTGAACTGGTGCGAAAGCTGGAGGGCACCCTGGCCTTCGTCGACATCTCCGGGTTCACCAGGCTCACCGAGATGCTGGCCTCGCGCGGCAAGGCCGGTGCCGAGGAACTCACGGGGTACCTCGACCGGACCTTCGGCAGCCTCCTGGAGGTTGCCTACGGGACCTCCGGTGCGCTGGTGAAATGGGGTGGGGACGCGGTGCTGGTTTGGTTCACTGGTCCCGAGCACGCTGAGCGGGCCGTCGCGGCCGCCTGCCGGATGCAGCGGCTGATGACCCGCCTGGGCAACCTCAGGACCTCGGCGGGCCCGTCGACGCTGCGCATGTCGGTGGGCATCCACAGCGGGGTCTTCACCTTCTTCTTGGCGGGAACCCGGCACCGCGAGCTGCTGGTGACCGGCCCGGCGGCGACCGTCACCGCCCAGATGGAGGCGATCGCGGAGGCCGGGGAGATCGTGGTGAGCCGGGCGACCGCGCGCCACCTGGATGCTGGGGTGCTCGGCGCCACCAAGCAGCGGGGGGTCCTGATCACGGCCCCACCACGGCTGACGGCCCAGGCGCCAGCCCAGCCGCGGGAGCTCGGAGCCTTCCGGCCGAGCCTCAGCCTGCCCGCCGGCCTGCGGGCACACCTCCTGGCACTTCCGGTCGAGAGCGAACATCGCCAGGTGGCGGTGGCATTCTTGGAGTTCGGCGGGGTGGATGAGTTCCTGGCCGAGAAGGGTGTGGAGGAGCTCGCCCAGGAGCTGGACCGGCTGGTGTCGCTGGTCCAGGAGGTGTGCGAGGCGCATGGCGTCACCTTCTGGGAGACCGACATCGCCGAGAGTGGGGGCAAGGTGATGCTGGTGGCGGGCGCCCCCCGGGCCACCGATGACGACACGGGGCGGCTGCTGGTCGCGGTCCGGGAGATTCTGAACCGGGCGGGCGGCCTCAGGCTCCGGGCGGGGGCCAACCACGGACGGGTCTTCACCGGGGACTTCGGGCCCCCGTATCGCCGCACCTACTCCGCCAAGGGAGACGCAATCAATCTCGCCGCCCGGCTCATGGGCCGGGCCTCTCCGGGGGAGCTGCTCGCCTCCGATACAGCGCTGAGGCGCAGCCGGATCCGGTTCCGGAGTGAGGAGCTGGAGCCGTTCCTGGTCAAGGGGAAGTCCCAGCCGGTCCACGCCCACCGGGTCGGATCACCAGAGTTGGGTGCCACGGCGGCGTGGACCCAGGGGCCGGATCTGGTGGGCCGGGAAAGCGAGCTGCGGCTTCTCGATGAGCAGCTGGCCGCAGCAGAAAGCGGCCGGGGCGGCTGCGTGAAGCTGGTGGGGCCACCGGGAATCGGCAAGTCCCGGCTCCTCGAGGAGCTGCGGCGGAGGGCCGGGACCGCACCGGTCCTGTCGGTGGTCTGCGATGAGTACCGGTCAGTGCTCCCGTATGCGTCCATGGGGGCCTTGGGGCTCCAGGCGTTGGGGGTGGATCCCGGGTCCGGGCCAGAGGAGATAGGCCGGGCCCTGGCGGAGTCGGTCGAGCGACTCGCGCCCCGGCTGGCACCGTGGCTCCCGCTCTTGGCCGGAGTGGTCGGAGGCGAGGTGGCGGCCACTCCCGAGGTGAACGCCCTGGAGGAGCGCTTCCGCAGAGAGCGCCTCGAGGACGTCGTCCTCCAGTTCATGACCGCCATGCTGGCTGGACCGACGCTGATCCTCTTCGACGACACCCAGTGGATGGACGACGCCAGTTCCGGGCTGGTTCGGGCGCTCATCAGCTCGATCCCCAGCCGGCCCTGGTTGCTGGTGGTCTCTCGGCGACCGCAGGAGCGGGGGCTGTTCACAGAAGGGCTGCCTCAGGTCGTGAGCCGGGAGCTCCAGCCGTTGAGCGAGCCTGCTGTCGCCCAGCTCCTGCTCTCCGCCACCGCCCAGCAACCGCTCGCCCCCCACGAGCTGCGCACCATCTCGGAACGCGGCGGCGGGAACCCCCTGTTCCTCCTCCAGCTGATAGGGACCGGGCGGCAGTCGGGGTTCGGCACCGCTCTGCCCGACACCGTGGAGGAGGTGCTGGCCGCACAGATCGACCGGCTCTCCCCACCGGACCGGCGCCTCCTGCGCGTGGCCTCCGTCCTCGGCTTGCAGGTCGCCATCCCCGTGGTGGAGGAGATGACGGAGGAGGTGCTGGACTCGGACCGCCTGGGTGCCCTGGTGGAGTTCCTTGCCGCCGACGCCCCCGGCACCCTGCGCTTTCGGCACAACATGCTGCGCGACGCGGCGTACGAGGGGCTGCCCTACGCTCGCCGGCGCGAGCTCCACGCCCGGGCGGGCGAGGTGCTGGAGCGGCGGGCCGGGGGCGAGGCGGCGGAGATCGCAGGCCTGCTCGCCCTTCACTTCGGGCACGCTCTGCTGCACCGCCCGGCCTGGCACTACGCCCGGGTGGCCGGCGACCGAGCGCAGACCGTGTACGCCAGCTTCGAGGCAGCCACCTTCTACGAGCAGGCTCTCCAAGCCGCCCGGGCCCTGGGAGACGTCTCCCCCGCCGAGCTGCTCCAGGTGGCCGAGGCCCTCGGGGACGCCCGCGGAAGGCTGGGGGAGTTCGCCGGTGCCGCCGATGTCTACCGAGCCGGCCGCCGCTGGGCGGTGACAGGACCGGAGCAGGCGCGGATCAATTTCAAGATCGCCCTGGCGACTGACCGCGGGGGCAACTACCCGCTCACTCTGAGAACCCTGACCCGGGCGGAGGCCAACCTGGGCGAGGAGCAGGGGCCGGAGGCGGCCCGCCTGCGCGCTGAGATCCGCGCCCAGTACGGCCTGGTGCGCCACCGGCAGGGTCGCAGCCAGGACGCCGTCAACCACCTGCTGGACGCGGTCAGGCTGGCGGACGCCGCCGGTGTCCCGGAGGTACTGGCCACCGCCCTGGTCCACCTGGACATCGCCGAACTCACCCTGGGCCGCGAAGGGGGCAGCGCGCACGCCAGCCGGGCGCTGGAGATCCTGCGCCGCATAGGCGACCAACCCTGGCTGGAGGCCCGCGCCCTGAACCAGCTCGGTATCCGCGCCTACTTCGCCGGCAACTGGTCCCAGGCGGTGGAGTTCTACACCCAGTCCTGTGACGCCTGCCGACGCGCGGGGGATGACTGGGCCGCGGCAGTCGTATCGGGCAACATCGCGGAGGTCCTGGCGGACCAGGGGCACCTGGAGCGGGCCGAGACGATTCTGGAGGAGGCTCTCCGGACCTACAGGGCCGCCGGGACACCCACCTTCATCGGCTACGGCACCATGCTGCTGGGCAGGCTGGCCGCGCGGCGTGGCGACACCGCAAGGGCCCTCACCCTGCTGGCACAGGCCCGCGCCCTGTCAGCCAGCGATGGGGAGACCCTGCAGCTCCTCCAGTCGGACGCCGCCCGAGCTGAGGTCCTGCTGCTGGCGGCGGACTTCTCCTCGGCCATCGAGGTCGCCCAACAGGTGCTGCGGGAGGCCGCGTCGAGCCCGGGGAGCGATCTCCTGGTGGCCTGGATGGAGCGGGTCCTGGGGCTCTCCCTGGCCGGCCGGGGAGAGCATTTCACGGGCGTCTCGGTGCACCTGCAGGCCTCGGTCGAGATCGCCCGCCGCCGCGGGGCCCGCTTTGAGCTGGCGCTGTCCCTCAATGCGCTGGCGGACCTCTGGCCCAGCGCGGGGCCGGAGGTCCGCCAGGAGAGCTCGGAGCTCTTCGATCAGCTGGGGGTGGTCGAGACCGCCCGCAGTCTGGGCCGGCTCACGCCGGTCCAGACCCCTGGCTGATCAAAAATACATCGGGTCGCCGCCGAAGGTGTTGGTCTGGATGACCACCGTCTCGGCGCCGGCGTTCCACGAGTAGGAGGAGATGCAGGCTTGAACCGGGAAGTACCTAGCGAAGAACTGGTAGATCGGGTTGCCACAGGTGAACAGAAGCCCCTGGTAGGCAAAGCTGCTGCTCCCCCGCACCGGCAGCCAGGTCAGGAACGGCTTGTTGGCCCCGAAACAGACGGGGGTGTTGTCCAGGTCGCCGTTGGTGAAGAACGAGGCTGGGAAGGTGAGGGTCACGGAGCCCCCGACGGTCGCGCTGCTGGTGACCAACAGAGGGTCGGCCGTCTGTGACCCGGAGACGAAGTAGTCACAGTTGAGGGTCCCCTTTCCGAAGGCGGCCGTCAAAGAGTAGTAAGGGTTGTTCGTGGTCGTCGTGACACTGCCGCCGACCCCGGTGGTCGAGCTCTGTACCTGGACCTGGCAGTTGCCAGCACAGGTCACCGTCGCGGACTCAGGAGGCGTTGTTGAGGCCACCGATACATTGCCGATCACTGGGCCATAGGCGCCAGCGTTGGGGTCACCGGCGAACGTCAGGGTGGTGCTGTCGGTCGTGGCGGTGAAGGTGTAGCTTGCCGTGGTCCAATACATGTCCGCATGCGATTGGAGACTGGTCACGTCAAAGATAAAGCCTGCGGGGGCGTTCCCAGAGGCACCCACGGTTAGGGTCTTTGGACCAGTACCGTTGTCCGGGTTTCCGGAGAGGGAGAAGGAAGCGGTGTAACTCGCGCCCGCCGTGGTCTGGAAGGTCTGGGCGATGGCCCCTGGGGTATCGCCATTCATGTCGATGCTCCACGGGTCGGTTGACGTGGGGCCCTGCCAGTAGCTCCCGATCCAGTCGACGCTGCCGGAGGTGACGCTCCAGTCAGGAATGGCGGTGGCGTTCGACTGGCCATAGAACAGGGTGTCGAACCCCTGGCTACTCTCATTCACGTAGCTGCTGGGGGAACCGGGCGAGAACGTGCCGTTGGAGAAAGTGTTGGCGATTGTGGCCGCCTGCACGGGCCCCGTGATCGCCAGCGCCGCCAACATGACCGTGGCTGCAGCCAAGAGTCTTATCTTCACCTAGCGGAGATCCTCCTGACCTGGCGTGACAGGTCACTTGCTCTGGGGCGGGTCCCGCCAGTGGCTCGCAGCAGTCCAGGCGGCCGACATCACGGACTGCAGGTCATCGCCTCCCCAGGTGCGCCCCAGGATACGGCAGCTCGATGTGACGGTCAAGCGACAGGCTGACACAAAAAAGTTAGGCAGCGGGCCGAGGGCCCGGGTGGCCAAGCGAACCGGCCGCAGCCCGGGCAATTCTGTCCTCCCTCCCGCCGGAGGCGGGGCCGATAAGCCCGCCAGTGCCAGCACCGGCTCGCCGTGACGGCATCCTCCGAAGTCGACGGCGCCCACCCCGCAGCCGGCCCAACATAATCGACCGATGCGCTACATCGACGTGGACGGCCGCCAGCTGTCGGTGGTCGGTCTGGGGTGCTGGCAGTTCGGCGAGAAGGGCTGGGGATACGG
>JAJZGN010000113.1 GCA_021798435.1 bacterium
TTGCACGGGCTGGTGATCCCGGGAGGATTCGGCCATCGCGGGATCGAGGGCAAGATCGCCGCCTCCCGCTATGCCCGACACCACCAGCTCCCCTTCCTGGGGCTCTGCCTGGGCATGCAGTGCGCCTGCATCGACGTGGCCCGGGAGGCGCTGGGCACCGAGGACGCCAACAGCACCGAGTTCAACGCCTTCACCGAGCATCCAGTGATCGACCTGCTGCCGGAGCAGAGGGACGTGGCGGACATGGGGGGCACCATGCGGCTGGGGCTCTATCCCTGCCGGCTCGAGCCGGGAACAAAGGCCGCCGCCGCCTACGGCGAGGCGGTGGTGTACGAGCGGCATCGCCACCGCTTCGAGTTCAACAACCGCTACCGCGACGCCCTGGAGGAGGTGGGGGTGGTGTTCAGCGGCACCTCCCCGACCGGAAGGTTGGTGGAGATCATGGAGCTGCGGGACCATCCCTTCTTCGTGGGCAGCCAGTTCCACCCCGAGTTCCGCTCTCGCCCCCACCGTCCCCACCCCCTCTTCCACGCCTTCATGGCCGCCTGCCTCAGCCGAGCCGGGCTCTCGATGGAGCCCGAGCTGCCCCAGGATCCGGCCGTAGCCGCGGTCTGACAGTGACCGCGGCGCTGCGGCCGCTCCTCAGCGATCAGAGCGGGGAGATGGTGGTGGCCGCGCCCGGCTGGGAGGCCATCGGGCAGAGTGGGCACCGCCTGGTCGACCTCGAGAGCTGGATCCCCATCCCCCCGGGCACCACCCTGATGCACCTTCCCAACCGTGTCGGTCTGGCCCGGCGGCCGGGAGGGGAGGTGAGGGCTGTGAAGGGTCCCCACCCCCTGCCGGTGGCGGCGGTGCTTCCGGTCGGATACCTGAGGCTCCTGCTGCCACCCCACCGGCCCGAGCCGTCAGCCCCGACCCTTCCGCTCTACGGGTACACCGCCGTGGCGGACCGGGACGGGGCGGTGGTGGTCGCCGCGGCCCGGACCGACGACTACCCTCCCTGGACCGGCCGGCGGCCCCCGCGGGCGGAGCTCGCCGCCGCGGTATCCGCCCTCCAGCGGGAGCTGGCCCGCAACCCGGTGGTCGCCCAGCTCTCGGTCTGCGCCCTGGAGCACAACTGCCTCACCGCCCAGAACACCTTCCTGGGCCGCCACGAGGGGGCGCTCCCCACCTCGGCCGCCTGCAACGCCGACTGCCTCGGGTGCATCTCCCTGCAGACCGACTCCGGAGCTCCCACCCCGCAACCCCGGATGCGGCGCGCCCCCGCCGCCCGGGAGCTGATCGAGGTCGGGCACTCGCACCTCGGGCGCTGCGAGGCGGCGGGGGAGGCGGGGATGGTCAGCTTCGGCCAGGGGTGCGAGGGGGAGCCGCTCCTGCGGGAGCGGGTGCTGGTGCCTGTCACCACCGAGCTTCGCCGCCTCCACCCGAGGGCCACGATCCACGTCAATACCAACGCCAGCCGGCCGGACGCGCTGCGGCGGCTGGTCGAGTCGGGGGTCAACAGCTGCCGGATCAGCATCTTCAGCTTCCGCCAGGACCTCTTCGCCGCCTATTACCGCCCCCGCGGGTATGGGATCGAGCAGGTGATCCAGTCGGCCCGGCTGGCCGCCGCCCTGGGAGCCCAGGTCACCGTGAACCTGCTCACCTTTCCCGGGGTCACCGACAGCCCTTCGGAGCTAGGCCTCACCCTGGAGGTGCTCTCGGAGCTATCCGTGGACCAGCTGCAGCTCCGCACCCTGAACGGCGACCCGGCCTGGATCCTCGACCGGCTCCCGGAGCTGGCGCCGGGGCTGGGGATGGAGGAACTGGTGTCCCAGCTCCGGCGCGGTCTTCCCAGGCTCGCGGTGGGCAACTTCACACGACCTGTGAGCGGGCTCTCCGCGAGCCTCTGCTAAGCTGGAGTGAAGATGAAAGCCACCATCCATCCGGAGTACTTCCACGACGCGGTGGTCACCTGCTCCTGCGGGAACACCTTCACCACCGGGTCGACCCAGAAGACCCTGCACACCGAAGTCTGCAGCGTCTGCCACCCGTTCTTCACCGGGGAGCAACGGATCGTGGACACCGGGGGCCAGGTCGAGCGCTTCCGGCGGCGCGCCCAGAAGGCCCAGCGCTAGCCCGGGGCCGCCGCTGGCGGCTTGACGGCTGAGCCCATGGCCACCCTCCCACCGAACTTGCAGGCGCGGCTGGACCAGGCCCGGGAGCGCCGTTCGGAGCTGGAGCGCCAGCTCCAGGACCCTGAGCTGGACCCCCGGCGGCTGGAGCCGGTGGGCCGGGAGCTGGCGCAGCTCCGCCCGGTTTTGGACCTCCTGGAGAAGGCCGAGGAGGCCGAGTGCCGAGCCCAGGAGGCGGAGGGGCTGGCCGCGCTCGAGGACGACCCCGAGATGCGCGCCTTCCTGGACGGGGAGGCCCGGCGCGAGCAGGCGGCCGCAGCGGCAGCGGTCGGCGAGCTGCGGCTTCTCCTGCTGCCGGAGGATCCGGATGAGCAGCGGGACGCGGTGGTGGAGATCCGCGCGGCCACCGGAGGGGAGGAGGCTGCCCTTTTCGCCGCCGACCTGCTGCGCATGTACCTGCGCTATGCCGAGCGGCAGCGTTGGAAGGTGGAGATGATCGACAGCTCCCCCAGTGAGGCCGGGGGCCTGAAGGAGGTAGTCCTGGAGGTCCACGGGCGATCCGCCTACGGTCATCTCCAGTTCGAGAGCGGGGTGCACCGGGTGCAGCGGGTGCCGCAGACCGAGTCCCAGGGACGGGTCCATACCTCGGCGGCCAGCGTGGTGGTGCTGCCCGAGGCCGAGGAGCTGGAGATCGAGATCCGGGACGAGGATCTGAAAGTGGACGTCTTCCGCTCTACCGGACCGGGCGGACAGAGCGTCAACACCACCGACTCCGCAGTTCGCATCACGCACCTCCCGACCGGCCTTGTGGTCACCTGCCAGGACGAGAAGTCCCAGCACAAGAACCGGGCCAAGGCGCTGCGGGTGCTCCGTTCCCGGCTCTATGACCGGATGCGCGCCGAGAAGGACCGGGAGCTGCGGGTGACCCGGCTGGCCATGGTCGGGCACGGTGACCGGAGCGAGAAGATCCGCACCTACAACTTCCGAGAGAACCGCGTCACCGACCACCGGATCGACCTCACCCTCTACCAGCTCCCCCGGATCCTCGATGGGGAGCTGGAGCTCGTCGTGGACCCCTTGCGCCAGGCGGACCAGGCCCGTCGGCTGGCCGGAGCCGAGTCCGTCTCGTAACGAGGCCGTCAGGTCCGGTCACGGAACTGGGTAGTCCCGGTGACCAGGGTGTTTCTTCTTGTGTAGGGCCCGAGTGCGGGCGCGACGCGGAAGGATTGGGACGCGGGACGGCTCGACCGGATGAGACGGTCGGAAGGGTCGCCGCCGCTGAATTGAAGAGCGGCGCCGGGGCCGACGGCCCTGGCCGAGGAGGCAGGAGTGCTTAGAGCGACCAGTCGGCGGTGGAAGACCTGGGCGGCGACCGGCGCTGGGGCACTTTGCCTGGCGCTCTCACTGCCGATGGCGGTGCTTGCAGCTGGCCAGGTTGCGCCGGCCTCCAGCTCGTCCGGTTCGGGGAACCCGAACCATGAGGATGTCTGGGTGGACAACGTGGGCCAGCCTCCGGGGCCGGGGCACGAGATGGATCCCCACCTCGCTTGCCAGGACATCAACCTCTGGGGCATCACCATGGCCGATGCCAGTGGCCAGTTCACCATCGACGGCTGGCCGCCTTCGGGGAGTGGCTCCGGGGACCTGAACCACCCCGGATACAAGGAGGACCAGGCCTGGCCCGGCACCAAGGCCAATCCCGGGTTGGCCACCTGGAACTACAACCAGTCCCAGGGCGGCGACCAGGTGATGGCGGTGATCAAGGTCAAGACCCTCATCGCTGATGCCATCGCCAACGGGGACAGCCCGGTCAACGGTCAGGGCTTCCATTTCAAGCTGCAGTTCCTGCAGGACCCTCAGAAGCACAAGACCTTCTGGGTGAACTGCCCCGGCCCGACCCCGACTCCGAGCCCGTCGAGCAGCTCAACCCCGACCCCGAGCCCGTCGAGCAGCTCGACCCCGACCCCGAGCCCGTCGAGCAGCTCCACCCCGACTCCGAGCCCGTCGAGCAGCTCGACCCCGACCCCGAGCCCGTCGAGCAGCTCCACTCCGACTCCGAGCCCGTCGAGCAGCTCCACTCCGACTCCGTCGGGCAACCAGCCCACCCTCACGGTGGTGAAGAGCAATGACGCGGATGGGGATGGCACCTACCAGCAGACCGAGGAGGCGCCCAGCCCTGGGGCATCAGTGCCTTTCAAGGCCGTGATCACCAACACCAGCCAGGTCATCGAGACGATCACCGCGATCACCGACACCTACGCTGGCAGCACCGTAAACGAGTGCCAGTCGCTGGTCGGGACCCAGCTGGATCCTGGCAGCTCGGTCACCTGCTCGTTCACCATTTCCGATTACGCCCCCGCGGCCGGAACCTCGCTCACCGACACCGTGACCGTCACGGTCACCTCGGACGGCACGTCTGTCCAGGCCGATGGGACTTCGACCGTCACCACGGCATCTCCGGGAGGCTCGGTCCTGGGCGCCTCGACCAGCACCCCGGGCACCGGCGCCGGGCTGGCGATCGGCCTGACCGTGGCGCTGGTTCTTCTGGGATTGACCTTGCTTGGCCTCGGACGCTGGGAGCGGCGCCGGGCCATCGGCTGAGCCAGGGGGCGGGGGCCCGGGCCCCCGCCCTCACCCCTCAGGGGCCCCGGGGCGGCGGTCGGCGGGCCGTTGCGGCTCGATCAGGAGCCCAGGGAAGCTTTGGCGCGGACCGCTCCACGGGCCGGGCGGGGCGTCCAGGAGGTCCGCGAGAGCGTACGCGGTCGACTCATAGTTGACGCGCCAGCCCTGGAAGTGCGGCCAGGCCTCCTCCCAGGTGCGCTCAGCGGGGAGGCCAGAGCGGGTCAGCATCTCGCACGCGGCCTGGAACTCCTGCTGGGTCAGCTGGATGGGGTCGTCCGGACGTGGATCCGGGCCGTATGGAATCCTCATGGTGTCGCAGATGGCCCGCAGGGCCGCGTAGCCCATGCGCAGGCACGCCCGGGCTTCGACCGGGGCCGAAGATGGGCACAGGCTTAGGCACAGCGCCGCGGAGTCCAGCACCGCGAGCAGTGACACGATCCAGGATCGCAGGGGGTGGGGGGAGCGGAGAGTCAGGAGGACGGGGTAGGTGGAGTGGCTCTCCGCCAGGTCCGCGGCCCACTCCTCCCATCGCCGATACAGCTCCCCCAGGCTTCCCGAGATCCCGATGAGCTGGTGACGGATCAAGATCTCCGGTCCCCAGGCCGGGGCCCCGGCCCGGAACTGGAGCAGCGTGACCAGCGTCTCGCGGCGATTGAAGGCGGCGTAGATGGTCGGGAGGTAGGCGATCTGGACGGCGATCAGCGTGGGGCCGCTGGCGGCGGCGAGAAAGGTAAGCACCAGCGGGCCGGGGTGATTGCTGGTGGCGAATCCCAGGGTGAAGAGGGCGGACCCGGCGAGGCGGAGCCCGGCGCCCAGGGAGTCACCGGTCGCTGCGGAGAGCAGCAGCCCGTAACCCAACAGCAGCGCGCCCAGCCAGGTGGCGAGGCCACCGATGATGATGGCCGGCCCCTGCAGCGCCAGCAGCCGGTCCTTGTCCTCGTATCGCTCCCGGCGGCCCGCAACCAAATTGAGGGCACGCCGCGAGACCCGGGAGGCGGCGGTGACGACCCAGCCGTACCCGCCCCGAGGGACGACCAGCTCTCGCACGATGCTGGCCCACGCGGCCAAGATCACCCCGGCCCCCAGGAGACCCTCCAAGACCCGAAGAGAGGAGGTCAGGAGCCTCCTTCCGGCGCCGTGGTTGCGGGGCGCCGCCTTCGGCCACCGCGGTGGCGCCGCCGCCTCCCCGGCGGTGCAGCCTCTCCATCCGTGCGCGGGCGGGACTTCGGCGCTTCCACCGGGCGGGGTTCGGGAGGCATTCCGACTGCCAGGACGTCGCCCAGGGTGCGCCAGCCGTGGTCCTGCCGGCCTATCTTCACCAGCTCCACGAAGCAGTCGGCCGTGGCCTCGGCATCGGCGAGGGCAAAGTGCGGCTGGCGATGGGTCACCGCCAGCCTTTCGCAGAGGCGCTCTAGCCCGATGGTGTCCCGGAGGCCGAAGAGGAACCCGGCCATTCTGGAGGTGTCGAGGTGCACCCGCGGTGGCGGGCGATCAAGCGCCTTGGCGACCAGCCGGGTGTCGAAGGCGTCGGCGCTGTGCTCGATCGGCACCGCCCCCCTCGCGAACCGGTGATAGGTGAGCGCGACCCGGTGGGGCGGCGGAGCGCCGGTGAGCATCGAGCGCGAGATCCCATGCACCCGCCGGGCGTAGGGGTTGATGTGGTCGGTGGTGTGGACGAGGCTCTCGAGCAAAAGCCGC
>JAJZGN010000114.1 GCA_021798435.1 bacterium
CCCGAGGGTGTCCCGAACCATGATGGCCGTCATCACTCGCGAGGGCGACTGGTATGTAGCCCGCTGCCTCCAGGTCGAGGTGACCACCCAGGGACGAACCGTGGAGGAAGCCTCGGCCAACCTGAAGGAGGCCCTTGAGCTCTACTTCGCTGATCGCGCCCCGATGCCGCCAACCGTAGGGCAGCCTCTCGTCACCCAGATTGAGATCCGCGTCCCGGCATGACCGTTAGGCGCCATCGGTCGCGGCCCTGGACCGCACTCGGTTCGAGCACGATGGCCGGAGACCCCGCGTGTGGCGCCCCGCGCAGGTGACCCCAGTTTTGACCCCAGTTGGGACGGTCAGCCACGGACGGACGCGGACGTCGCGGGCCGAAGCATCGACAATCTGAACTCAAGGCGGGCATCAGCGAACGCTGGCGGACGACCCAGTCCGATTTCCTAAACCGCGTGTCGGAGGTTCGAGTCCTTCCGGGGGCACCACATTCTGAATTCAGCGAGTGCCGCTGAGCCTCCCTCCGATTCAGCCCGGGTCGGTGCAGTAATTCGTGCCGTGGCCCTGATCTCAGCAGTCGGGACGGCTGGCGCTGCCCGAGGTCGGTTATCCCCAGTACCGCAGCCAGCGCCGAGGTCGCCAGCCCCACGGCCGCAGCTCCCCCGAGCACAGCGAGCACTGCAGCCGCCCTGGCCGGAGTTCCACCTCCACCTCGGCTACGCCGGCAGTTACCATCAGTACCGGCGCACCGCCCTGACCGATGTCGTGCGGTGCCCTCTTCCGAGAGCCCCCCCGTCTCTTCCCAGAGTGTGGGGGAGGGCTGTCACTTCATCTCGGCCCCCAGAATGCCCTCCCCACTCCCAGCTGGGCAAACCGCCCCGCCTCTCCCCAGCGCGCGGCCGGGTGGAGTTGTCCACCTTCCCCCCGTTGTCCAACCCTCCCCCGCGCCCGCATCCCCCAACTACTGCTACCAGGACGTCAAGCCTCCAACGTCCACCCCATGCTCTGCCTGGATGGGGCTGCTACTGTCCTACGTGTTCACACAAAGTGGTGCTCCACAACTCGTCGAGCGCAACCATCGTGAGTATCGATCAGTTCGTCCGAGCGATAGCGACGAGGGGGATCGGGCGAGATGTCTTGGACTGGTAAGCGTCGTAGCGCCTGTTGTTGGTTTGGTTCATGAGCTCCCAGAGCCGTGGATATTCGGAATCAGAGTCCTTGATGACGAAGGCGGTGCCTGAGAAATGCTCTCGTCCCATCTGCACCTCGACCTTCGGCTCGGCACAGAGGTTATGAAACCAGGCAGGAGCTTGGTCCTTGCCGTCATTCGATGCGGCCAAGATGAGCCTCCCGCCGTCGCGAGCGAACACCAGGGCGCTCGTCCTTCGCTGTCCGGTACGGCGTCCCGCGGTCTGGAGCAGTAGCGTCCACGCCCCGATCATCCCCGGACCGATTCGTCCGTCCGTCGTCTTGTAGATCCACTTGTGGAGCCGCAACTCCCAAGCTGGAGCGGTCATCGGAGAAATGACCCTGTTCATCGTCCTGGGGATGAGCGGTGGCAGTTTCTCGTGTCCTGCTGTCTCTTGGGTGTGTTTCATCGCCGTCTCCTTTCTTTGCGTAGTGGTCCGGCGGTCAGCGCGGGAATTATCAAGGCGAGGACCTCCTCGGTTCGTTGCGCGAGACCCTTTCCAGCGGAATCGAGTAGTGAGAGCGAGTCCATGCCCACGATCCAGGCGAAGATCGCTCTGGCAGTGGCCTCCGCATCAAGCTGGCGGCGGAACTCACCGGAGCGGATACCGCGGCGGATAAGACCAGCGAGGGTGTCGCTGGCCGTCTCCATGAACGAGGCGTATTCCGAGCCGGGGCTCGATCGTGGACTCAACTCGCCACCGAGCCGGATGACGCAGTGCTGCGAGGGGTCGTCACTCACCAACTCGGCCCGACGGCGAAGGATCGCCGTGAGCTGGTCGACGACGTCGGCGTTGCCATCTACTCCCACCGCCAGGCGCTCGATCAGCTCGACTTGCTTCGAGCGGAAGGCAGCAAGGGCGACTTCCTCCTTGGTCGAGAAGTGGAAGTAGAAGGCGCCCTTGCTCATCCCCGTTGCGGCGACGAGCTCGTTGAGCGACACACCATCGAAGCCGCGTTCGGCGAAGGCTCGAGCTGCCGTCTCGATGATCAACGACCGCGTGCGCTCGGCTCTCGCCTGACGAGGTCGCGTCCCGCTCAGAGTCACGCTTCTAGTTTAACATACCGGGCGGTCGGTTTATAAGGTGCCTCAGCGCGATCTCTCGTTCGGAGGACGGGAGGAGCCGGGAAGGTTTGACGGGCAAGCGGGACGAATGCGCCACCGTGCCGCCGCCCTCATGGCGACATTCCTGGATCACCTGGAGCGGGACCAGGGCAACAGCGTGCGTACGCGAAACGCCCGGCTCGCCGCCATCCACTCCATGTCCGCTACGCAGCACATCACCACCCTGAGCAATCCGCTGGCATTGCCCGCGTCCGCGCCATTCCATGAAAGCGCTGCGAGCGCGCCCTCGTCACCTTCCTAGACACGGACAAGGTTGACGCTCTTCTGAGTGCGCCCGACCACGGGACCTGGACAGGCCGACGTGACCGGGCTCTTCTCATGCTTGCCGTCCAGACGGGCCTGCGAATCTCCGAGCTGATCGCGCTCCGCTGCGTCGATGTCCAGCTCGGCGTGACCGTACCCCGGGTGCGGTACCAGCTGGACCCGGGCCAGGGGTCCGGTAACGGCCTTCCGGTCGAGGCTGGCGGATATCTGCTCGGCCCTGGCGGCCAACCAAGTTCCGTCCCACGTAGTTGATGGCGGGCCCCGTGGCGCCAGGGCGGGCCGTGCTCCGTGGCATTCGATACCCTGGGCCGCCAGTCAATCCCATCCGGACGGGGATCCGGGCCACCGCCATGGGGCCTCCGCCCCACGCCCTCAACCATGCTAGCGTCGCGCTCGCGATGACGGTGGCCCGTCGGGCAAGCCGCCTCGCCATACTCCGGCTCCACCTTGCCACCTTGTTCTTTCTGCAGCCGTCCGTAGGCGTGGGGAGCTCTCCCCCGGGGGATCGTGGCCGCCCGGACCCCCGCGGTCCGACCGCTCCGGTTGCTTTCCCCACCTTCGCGACCGGGTTATCCTGTGGCACGTCGCGTAGACCACCGGACGCTCAGAGCCGTCGCCTAGGGGCCCCTCGGCGCGACCGGTGGCTTTCTCGCGAGAGTCTGCTCCCAGGAGGTGACGCCGAGATAGTTGGTGTGGGCGATGCTGCCCTTGAGGCACCGTGGGGTCACCCCAGAACAGGGCGGCGGCGGCGCCACCCGCCAGCGGCCGGCATCCCGCTTCATCGACGATCAACAGCCGGGGCCCGGCGTAAAGGCGCATCACGATCGCCCCGCGTCCCTCGAGCGCGGCCCCGGCCTTCGGGTGCCCGTGCCCGCGACTTCACGACGGTGGCTGGGCGCGTCCGACCCCTGGTTGCCTCCCGCTCCCGCCTCCTTCCCTTGGGCGCCTTCTGGATGCAGAATGCAAACTGGCCGGTCACGTTGTCAAGGTGGGCAGAGAGGGGAGCGGCCGGCGACCGGAAGGCGAGCGAGCAGGCCAGCCCTCGGCGGTGTTGCTTCGCCGGGCGGAATCGGGCAGAGTCGAGCACCGGAGGGGCGACCATGAGCGAACCGACAATCCGCCTTTCGAGGGCCGCAAGCTACAGCCCCTTGCTGGCGATGGAGGACTACCAGATCTCCATTGACGGCACGGTGGTCGGCGCCATCAAGGCCGGGGAGACGGTCGCGGTGTCGGTCACTCCCGGTCGCCACTCACTTCGTCTGCTGGGTAAGGGCCGAAGCCGGAGCCCGCTGCGGACCTGCGAGGTCGCCGAGGATGAGGTGGTGAGCTACCGATGCCACGGCCCCCGGTACGGCCTGCCGCATGTCATAGCGGCGCTCATCAAGCCGGATCTCTGGATCAGCCTCACGCGGGGCGCGGAGCAGCCCTAAGCGCGAATCTCCCGGCCGGCCCCCCCCGAGGGACGTAGTGGAGCGAGTGTCGGGTAGCCGGCCGGGGCGGGCCTGACAGAGCCACCGAACTCGGTGAGGTGGTCTAGCGGGGCAACGGGGCCATGCCGGAGTCCCGCTCGGGGACCATCCCGGACCGGTGGAAGACGGGGGCACGGTACCTTCGATACTGCGCGCTTCAGCGGTCACGGTTTCGCGGCTGGGTGAGCGACACCAACCTCGAGCAGGACCGTCTTGCTCACGGGATCGTCTCCCTCCGGCTTTTAGACCCAGAGCGGGGGGATCGCCACGACCCTCCCCGCGAGCATGCTCAGATATCGCCGTGGTTCAGCACCTCCGAACTTAGGCGTACGCTGCAGAGGTGACCGATGGGCAAGCTCGAGGGGGCCGCGGTGGGTTCAAATGGGCGGCTGCGGCCGCGGGGTGGACCTTCACTCTCTTTGTGGCCGCGGTCATTGTTGAGTCCCATTGGCCGTCGCTGTACGGCGTCGGACAG
Organism: bacterium; assembly: GCA_021798435.1. GTDB lineage: Bacteria > Chloroflexota > Dormibacteria > Aeolococcales > Bog-877 > JAJYXT01. The sequence continues at coordinate 4,515 of JAJZGN010000114.1, forward strand.
TCACGAGTCGTACCGCTGCTCGGGGGCCTTGTCGTCGTGTGCGTGATCGACACCTTGACCCTGCGGCTGTCGGAATCAGGCCATGTCCGATGGACGACCCCCGTGGCCTGGGTGTGCGTCGGTCTGACCTGGGGAACCTTCATCGTCGCCGCGTTGAGTCTTGGGGTGTTCCTGGCGCCCACCGTCGCCCTCGTGACTGGCGGGATGGTCCGCTGGAGCGCCGGGGGCATTCGGCGGTCAGCGCCGTAGAAGGTCACGCCGATCGGGGCGTCGAGCCTGGGTTGACCCGAGCAGCCAGTCCACCCGATGTGGTCCGGCCAGGGGGCTGCCGCAAAGGGGGTCGCCGCCCGGCACGCTGGCCCATGCTACCGTCAGGCCTGCGATGAAGGTGGGCCGTCGGCCAAGACGCCTCGTCATACTCGGGCTCCTCCTGGTCAGCTTGTTCTTGCTGTGGCCGACCGTAGGCCTCGGAGTCTCTCTCGCTCTGGCGATCGTGGCTGCCGTGACCCACAGTTTCCGATCGCGTCGACAGCTCTCCCCACCTTCCGGGCAGAGGTGACCAGTGGCGCGTCGAGCCGGCCGCCGGATGCTCGGAGCCGTCGTCTGGGGTAGCTTCGGCGCGGCCGGCGGCTTTCTCGCGGTGGAGACGGTCGGCTGGGTCCTGGATCCGCTGGCGGTGCTGGTGCTCTGGCGGGTCTGCAGGGGCTCCCCAGGCCGAGACCAGTTGCTGGCCGCGTACGCTATTGGATACCTGGCAGTCACGGGGCACTATCTGATTCCCCACCTGTACGCGGCCTGGCCGTCGCTCGGCTACCGGGTCTACTTCGCTTTCCTGCTGCTCGCCGGCGCGGTACTTCTCGTGGGCAGCGCGGGTCATGCGAGTTGGGCTCGAATCCATCGTGTACTTGCGTCGGCCCCATCGGGCGACTGACCGGGCGCTGCGGGGGTCAAGACCGAATCGGCCTGGGGTCCTGGCTCGCTCACGGTTCGCCCCACCTTCCTCGACCGGGGTGCCGAGCCCCCCGGTCACCCCCACCATCGGCTGACCACTGGCTTCGTCGCGGGCAGAGCCCGCCCTGCGGTGGGTCACTTGAGCCTGCCCTTCCCGCCACGGCTCACTCGGCTCTCAACCACCCGAAGCCAGCTGCACGAAATTGGAGAAGGAGCTTGACATCCGATACCCCTATCAGAAATGAGAGGAGCTCCCGCGGTACTGCTCGAGGATCCTCAGGCCCGAGTTCGCGAGTGCTCTCTGTGGAGAGGGGCGCGGGTGGGCTTGGAGGTCTGGGAGAGCAGGCCGCCGAGACCGCCGCCCCGTCCGCTCCGCCTCTGGGACATCTGGCCACCTCCTGGTTGATTTCTACATCATCCCAACCAGGTATACGGCGAAATCGTGGACCAGGGGACTACGCCGGAACTCGTACTCCGAGATATTCCCAGCTGCTGAGGTCAGACCCCTCGTCTGGTCCGGACATCGGCTCGGCCTGAGGCACCGGGATCACTCCGTGGCCTAGCTTTTCCGACGCCGGTCACGAAGTCGGCGACGTAGGCATCTGTTCGGCCACGAAGACCTCCCATGCCGTGGCTGGTGCGGTGCTCACCGTTACCGTAAACCGCTGCGCTGCCTTGCCAACTGGCGTGTACACTCCCCAAAGAGGATGGTTTCCAGCACAGGTCGGTGGGTCGAAGGGACTACCGCTGGGCGAGAATGTGACTCGAACGGGCGACGCTCCCCGGCAAAAGATCGCTAGCACGATGAGCCCTGTCTGGCTCGTCAACGCAAAGGAGCGAGTTCCACTTCCTCGGGTGGGGGCCATGATGGTGGTGCCATGTCCCAAGGCCCCGGCTAGTGAGGTGCCTGTCGGCCAGACGTTGGTCGAGGAAGGAGATGGGGTGCCAGGGACCTTA
>JAJZGN010000115.1 GCA_021798435.1 bacterium
CCTCTCGCTGGCTGCCGCCGAGCGTGGCCTCCGGCCCCTCTATGACATCGATCCGGCGGCCCGGCGGGCGGACGCCCTCTTCGTCGCCGCCCTGACCCCGACCCTGCTGGCCGGGCTCTACCGGCTACGGCACGGGAAGGAGCCGGTTCCAGCCCGCCCCGACCTGGCGGCGGGGGCGAACTACCTCTGGATGCTGAGCGGCGCCGAGCCGTCCCCTGGGCACGCGGGTGCCGTCGAGCGCTACCTGACCTCCACGATAGACCATGGCTTCAGCGCCTCCACCTTCACCGCCCGGGTGATCGCCTCAACCGGGGCGGACCTGGGCGCCTGCCTGGTCGGCGCCATCGGGGCCCTGAGTGGGCCGCTGCACGGAGGGGCTCCCAGCCGGGCGCTCGAGCTGCTCGACGAGATCGGGAGCCCTGAGAGGGCGCGCTCGGTGATCGAGAGCAAGATGCAGCGGGGTGAGCGGATCATGGGCTTCGGACACGCCGTGTACCGGACTGAGGACCCGCGCTCCAACATGCTGCGGGAGGTGGCACGGCGGCTGGGCGGGCCGCTCGCCGAGCTGGCCCTCGAAGTGGAGAGAACGGTGGTCGAAGTGCTGGCGGAGTTGAAGCCGGGGCGGCGCCTGTACGCCAACGTCGAGTTCTACGCCGGCGTGGTAATGGCCGCCTGTGGGATCCCCAAAGAGATGTTCACGCCCACCTTCGCCTCCAGCCGGGTCATAGGCTGGACCGCCAACGTTCTGGAGCAGGCGGATGACCCCAAGATCATCCGGCCCAGCGCGCGGTACGTGGGGCCGCCGCCGCCGCAACCCGTCCCGGCCTTGGAGCGGTGATCGCGAGAGGTGGATCCCTGACTGGTCAGGGGGCGGGGCTCACCACCTTGTGCATCACGCAGTGCTTCAGCCCCTTGGGCCGGTCATAGCTGAAGCCGGCTCGCTCGAACATGGTCCGGGTGCAGCTGTAGAGGAGGGAGCCGGAAGCTTTCTTCGCCGGTGCCTCCTGGGGGTAGGCCTCGACCAGCCCTCCGCCCGCCCTCGCGATCAGCTCCAGGGCGCCGGCCAGGGCGAGGGCAGCGACTCCCCCGTGGCGGTGGCCACGGTCCACGAAGAAGCAGGTGATGCGGTAGTCGGGCTCCTGGACCATCCCCGCCAGGTACTCCTTCCGGTGGTAGATGTTGGGGAGCTCCCGTGGCGAGCCGTACTGGCACCAGGCGACGGCGTCATCGCCCTGGAACACCAGGGCGGCGTGCGCCCGCCCCTCCCTGACCAGCTGTTCCTTGAGGTCGCGGTTGCCCTCGTAGGTGCGGGTCTTCTCGGCAGCCATGGTGTGAAACCAGGTGCACCAACAGCCGCCCCAGATGCCGTTGTTCTTCTCCGCGAGGCGGGCGAAGGCTGGCCAGGTGGTGGCGCCCAGGGCGGCGACCCGGTACGCGGGCGTCCTTCCGGTGCTGGTGGCTCGCGGCGCCCCGCGAGAGCCACTCGTCTCACGGTCCAATTAAGTCTCCGGCCGGCTCCCAAGACGGTTGGGCGGGGCGAAAGTGTACGCCGGAGGCGGTTGGCTGAGACGGCCGCCACCCCCGGTGGGGCCAAGTGGGGCCCCGCCGGGGGGGCCTCTTCCACGCTGTGCTGCGGCGGCCCGAGTCGGGACCGCCCGCATCCACGGTCCTAGTTCGCCCGCGGCTCCCAAAGCGCCCGGAGCTGGACGTCGGGGGGCAGCGCCTGGCGCATCTCAGCGGCGATCCCCTGGGCCGCGACCCGGAAGGCCGGCTCACCCAGCACCCGGAGGACGGCCGAACGTATGGAGGCAGCCCCTCCGGCCACCCCGGCGGCCCCCAGCGGCGGCTCCAGCACCAGTCCCGCACCCGCCCTCGCCACCATCGTCGCGTTCGCCAGCTGGTCGGCCAGCATGGGAAGGATGACCAGGGGGACACCGGCCCCCAGGGCTCCCAGGACCGTCCCCGATCCACCGTGGCAGACGACCACCGCGGCCTCACCCATCACGGTTTCCTGAGGAACGAAGGGCTCCACTTGCAGGTTGGCGGGGGGGCCGCCGGGCAGACGGTGGGGTCCGTCGGCCACCGTCAGGAGCCCCCGCACCGAGAGCTCCGAGACGGCCTCGGCCATCGCCTCGAAGGTGGGGCCGGCCTGTGACGCGACCGTGGGGGCCACGGTGCCCAGGGTCAGGTAGACGAGGGGCCGGGGGTCGTCTCCCCACCGGCCCCGCCACGGGCGCCTGGCCTCCTCCAGGACCCGGTAGCGCCTGGTCTCCGGGAAGCGGTCCGGGTCAAGGGAGCTGGGGAACCGGGACAGGTAGGGGGCGCTCCTCAGGGCCGCGGCGGTCCCCGCTCGGCGCTGGTCCAGGATGGGGCCCGCCAACCGCCTGGCACCAGCCTCCACCCGGCCCTGGGAGATCGCCACCGTGGCCAGCGGCACCCCCAGGTTCAGAGCCACGGCCGCCGATGAGTACTCGCAGGGCTCGCGCAGGATGAGGTCCGGGCGCCAAGACCGGGTGGCGCGCTCCATCGCCGGCATCAAAGCCTGAGCCTGCGGCCCGGGGAAGAGGAGGCCATCCACCAGGCGGGCGCGTCGGCGGGGCGGGGCGGCCGCGAACTCCGCCCAGATCCAGGAGACCGCCTCGGGCGGGGGATCCTCACCGAGGGCCACCGGGATCCCGGCCGCCTCCGCCCGGGCGCCGCCGGACTTGGGAGTCACCAGCAGGAGTTCGTGGCCACCGGCCCGCGCCGAAGCGGCGAAGGGAAGCAAGGGGTCGAGGTGCCCCTGGAGGCCGGTGGAGGCCAGCAAAAGCCTCAGGGCCTCGGCCCCGGGAGGCGCAGCATCAGGCGGCTCCGGAGTCCGCCTCCTCCAAGCGGCGGTAGGCGTCCCTCTCGGCCTCGGGCAACGGGGTCCGGGTCGAGGGGCTGACCCGCACCCGAAGGTACAGGTCACCGGCGGTACCGCCCGACTGCAGGGAGGGGATGCCCTTGCCCGGCACCCTCAGCGTCCGGCCGCTGGCGGTGCCGGGTGGGATCGTGACCTCGAGCCCCCCGCCGGCCGGATCCCTTGTGGCTACCCGCCCCCCGATGGCCGCGCGGTAGTCCCGCACCGGGAGATCGGTGTACACGTCGCGGCCGCGGACCTCGGTTCCGGTGTCCAGGTCCAGGTGAACCCGGAGATAGAGGTCACCCCGGGCCCCCCCGTGGGGACCGGCGCGGCCCTCGCCGCTGACCCGCACCCGGGAGCCCTCGGTCACGCCCCGGGGGATCGTCACCTTGAGGCTGCGCCGCCGGGTCTGGCGGCCCGTGCCCCGGCAGGTGGGGCAGGTTTTCACCTCCACCTTGACCGCCGTCCCGCCCGCCGCCGGCTGCTCGGTGACGTGGCCGGTTCCCTGGCACGTGGGGCACTCCTCGTCGATCGAGAGCTGCATGGTCCGCTCGCTCCCCGTGGCCGCCTCCCGCAGGGTGACCTCCACCCGGTGTTCGGAGTCCTGACCGCGCCGGGGAGCGTTCTGCTCCCGGCGGAGGCGCTCCAGCTCGATCTCCACCAGGGGGTCCGGTCCCGAGTCCGCGCCCCGGCTGCCGAAGAAGGTCTCGAAGAAGTCGCTGAATCCACCGAACCTGGCGCCGTGCTGGGCCCGCTCGAAGGGAGGTGGCTGCGGTCGCCGCGCCTGGGCGCGCTCCACCTGCTCCCAATCCGCCCCCAGCCGGTCGTACTTGGCCCGCTTCTCCGGGTCCTTCAGGACCTCGTAGGCCTCGTTGACCCGCTTGAACCTCTCCGTGGCCCGGGGGTCCTTGTTCACATCCGGATGCAGCTCCCGGGCCAGCTTGCGGTAGGCGGAGCGGATCTCCTTGTCGGTGGCGGTGCGGGCCACGCCGAGGGTCGTGTAGTAGTCGCGGAACTCCACAATGCCAAGGTACCGCCTCGAGGCCCGTCGCGAAACCACTGGCCGCGCCCCGCCCCTGAAGTACGATCGCCCTGGAGTCGTGGGCGCCAGGATTGCGGTGGGGACCTCGGAGCTCCGGATTCATGGGCAGGACCGGGTCCTGGTCGACCCGGAGCTGGGGCTGTTCGCGGTCTTCGACGGTGTCGGCGGGGTGGCTGGCAGCGAGCTCGCCGCGGACTGCGCCGCCCGAGAGCTTTCCCAGCTCTGCCGCCGGATTCCTGGTGACCACCTGGAGCGGCTGGCCGGGGCGCTCACCAGCCTCAGCTCGAAGATCGCCGCCCGCCAGCTCGGGGCCACCACCGCCACCGCCCTCTGGTTGGTGGACCGGGTCGGCTGGTGGATCTCGGTCGGCGACTCCCGCCTCTACCTCCTCAGAGACCAGGAGCTGGTGCAGCTGAGCCGGGACCAGGGGGAAGGCAACCTGCTCGACTCCGCCCTCGGCTTTCCCGAGCCCGGTGGTTCCCTCACCCGCCAGCGGGGACGGCTGGAGCTGCACTCCGGGGACCGGATGGCGCTGGTGACCGACGGGGTCACAGGCGACTTCCCCCCGGATCTCCTGGGGCCGGAGGAGTTGGCGGCAGCCCTCTCCCGCTCCACTGCCCAGGGGGCCGCCGAGGCGCTGGTGGGGGCGGGCCGCAAGCGGGACGACCGCAGCGCGGTGGTCCTGGACTGGCTGGGGCCTAGGGACGCGCCGGACCCGGCTCCAGCTCCTGGCGGAGGGCCAGGACCGCCTTCTCCAGGTGGGGCAGGAGCTCTCCCCCCGCTCCGATGAGCGGCCCCTCGAGGATGAGGCGGGCGAGTTCCTTCCCCGGCCCGGCTGGCGCTCTTCGCACCAGCCCCACCCGGCCTGGCTCGGGTCCCGCCAGAGTCAGGCGCCGCCCGGGGACGAAGCGCCCCGCCAAGTCCCAGGTTCCCTCCTGGCTCACCCCCGGCTCCGCGCCCGCGAGCCGGCCCAACTGGTAGAGGATGAGCTGGGACCAGCGGCAGCTGAGAGCGGCGCCGCGATCCTCGGCGAGTCCGAACGCGGCCAGGTGGAGGTCGAGCAGGGAGCTTTCCCGGGCGGCGGAGAGGGACCAGAGGGGGACGCTGGCCACCAGCCGGGGGTTCACCTCGATGCACCAGGGGTGCCCGGCCCGGTCCAGCACCAGGTCCACGCCGAAGATCCCGCGGTGCCCGAGCTCCCGGAGCCACTCCCCGGTCTGCCGCGCCACCCGGGCCACCTCCTCCGCCCCGGGTATCGGGGAGCTGAAGTCGTTGCCGCAGGAGCCGAGGGGGTGGGGGGTGAGCTCGGGAATGCCGGTCAGCTGGAGGCATGGGGGTCCCAGCGCCACCCGCCCCTCCAGGGCCACGCCGGTCACGGTCACCGGCGTCCCTTCCACCCACTCAGCCACCCGGCAGGGGTGGCCCTGGAACCGGGTGAGGAGCCCAGCCAGCTCGTCCGATCCGTGGACTGGATAGGTCGCGGCGCCGGAGTATCCCCGGGCGAGTTGGAAGACCGCCCTCCCCAGGGGCGAGGCGGCGGCCAAGAGGTCGGGGCCGGCCAGGCCCGAAACGCTTCTGGGCACGGGGATCCCCCGGGCCCGGGCGGCGTCCTGGAAGTGGGCCTTGTTCTCCAGCCGCCGCGCGACCTGGGGATCGCTGTTGGCGCTTCCGACGCCGAGCCCTGAGAGCCGGCGCCGGGCGGCCGCCGACCCCGTCCAGAGGATCACCGCCGAGGCTTCCCGCTGGAGCCTCCGCCCGGCCGCGGGGAGGTCCAGGAGGGAGCGGCCGGACCGGCCGCCACCCGGCAGCACCGTGAGCCTCTCGGGGTCCGCCTCCAGGCCGGCATCGCTGGCCGCCAGGACCGCCAGCTGAGAGCCCAGCGCGGCCACGGGGTCGGGGGCGACGTAAAACACCCGCCGCCCGGTCACCGCCCCCCTCCCCGGCTGAACCCCGCCCGCTCCAGGATGGAGTCCAGCTCGGCGGGCGTCTCTGCTACTGGGGCCAAGGGAAAGGAGGATGGGGTCAGATCAAGCTGCCATCCCGCCCCGGTCAGCAGGACCACCGTCCGCCCGCCGGCCGCGCGGGAAAAGAGGGAGGCTGCGGCGAGTGCCGCCAACCCCTCCCACGAGGTCTCCAGCCCGCAGTCGAGCGCTGCTGACCTAGCTTCCGCCAGCTGCCCGGCGCTCACTCGCCAGCCCCGCCCCCCCGTGCCCGCCACCTGCCGGCGAAGGAGGGGCGCGAGCCGGCTGCGGTGGGTGCCCAGCTCCCCCACCTGGGCCGTCTCCAGCGGTGGTTGTCCCTGGTACCAGGGGCGGGTCAGCTCGCCTCCCGGCGCCCCTTCGACCGGGTGCACCTGGGGCGGGGCGCCGCTGCCCGGCCAGCCCTGGCAGAGGCCGAGGGCGGTGGCGCCGCTGGAGCTGTAGACGAAGACCGCGGACCAGGGTCCGGCGGGAGCGAGCTCACCGGCGAGAGAGCGGTAG
>JAJZGN010000001.1 GCA_021798435.1 bacterium
CGCTGCGGGCGCTCCAGACCGTGCTAAACCTGATGCTGGGAGCAGAGGCGGGACGCTCCCGGGTGATCGTGGACATCGCCCACTACCGGGAGAGACGGGAGCAGGTGGTGAGCCGGATGGCGGAGCGGGTCGCCGAGGCCGTGGTGCGCAGCGGCCGGGCTCAGCGCCTCAGCCCCATGCCCCCCTATGAGCGGCGGGCGGTGCACCTCGCGCTGGCGGGCCTCCCTGGGGTGGAAACGGAGAGCGAAGGGGCGGACGGCGAGCGCCACGTGGTGATTCGGCCCGTCCCCCGCGAAGGGGGAGAGCCCACCGAGGGCGGGTGGAGCTGAGGGGCGAACTCCCCCTCCGGGCGGCAGCGCTCGCCCTCCTGGGGTGCCTGGCCGCGGGAGCGGTGGCGGGCTGCGCAGCGGCTCCGGCGATGGTCCGCGGCCCGGTTCAGGACCTGCCCCTCGCCGTGCAGGAGATCCCCTTCCCCGGTTTCGAGGTGGAGGCCAACTCACCGTCGGCCGGCTTCTACAGCAACTCCCGCCTCGCGGCCGGTGACACTGAGACCCTGGCCGCCCTCGGCCGGGCCGGCCGTCTCGACGGCTTCGAGCGGGACTTCGCCCGGGTCGCCAGCCCCGTCCAGGCGGTGGGTCCGGTGGTCATCGAGAGCTCCGTTTCCCTCTTCCGGACTGCCTCCGGCGCGGCCCAGGGGCTGGCACTCCTGGCGCGGGGGCTGGTCCGAGGCGGCGGGACCCCGATCTCCACGGGGCAGGTGGGCCAGGAGGTGCTGGGATACGTGATCCAGAAGCAGCTCAATGGGGTGGCATACGACTCCTTCGTGGTTCTCTGGCGCCAGGACAACGCCGTGGCCGTGGTGCTGGCGGCGGGCAACGCTGCCACCATGGACGTCCAGTACGCGGTCCAGTTGGCGCAGATCGCCGAGCGACGGTTGAGGTCGAACTGAGGTGGCCCCCCGCGCCCTGAGCTACGAGGAGGAGACGCTCCCCAGCGGGGCGCGCCTGATCCTGGCGCCGCTGCCTGGGAGGAGCTCGGTCTCGGTCTCGCTGCTGTTCGGGGTCGGCTCCCGGTTCGAGCCCCGCCGCCTGGCCGGCATATCCCACTTCCTGGAGCACATCGTCTTCAAGGGAACCGAGCGCTATCGGGACAGCCGGGCGGTCTCGTCGGCCATCGAGGGACTGGGCGGGGTGATGAACGCCAGCACGGAGAAGGAGATGACGGTGTTCTGGGCCAGGGTGGCGAGCACCCACCTCTCCACCGCCCTGGACGTCCTCGCCGAGCTGGCGCTGGCCCCCCGGATCGACCCTGCCGAGGTGGAGCGCGAGCGCGAGGTGGTCTTCGAGGAGCTGAAGATGTACCTGGACCAGCCGGCGGACCTGGTGCAGATGGCCTTCGACGAGGCGATCTGGGAGGGCCATCCTCTGGCCCGCGACCCGGCCGGCGACCGCCGCTCCCTCCGGCGGATCGCGGCCCCGGAGCTCGGGTCCTACCGGGCCGCCAACTACCGGCCGGACCGGCTGGTGGTCATGATCGCCGGGGCCTTCTCCCCGGCGCGGGCGCGCCGAGAGGTGCTGCGCCACCTGGAGTCCCGGCTTCCCCGGGCAACGGGGGCGCCGGCGGGCCCAGGAGGAGATGGCGGGCCGCCCCTGCCGCTGGCCTCCCCCTCCCAAGCCCGCCTGATCTCCCGCCGCGGCGAGCAGGTGCACCTGCTCCTCGGCACCCGCTGCTCGGCCTACGCGGCTCCGGACCGATGGACGCTGGACCTGCTCAACACCCTTCTGGGCGAGGGCATGAGCAGCCGGCTCTTTCTCGAGCTTCGCGAGGCCCAGGGGCTGGCCTATGACGTCCACTCCTTCACCGCCCGTCATCGGGACTCCGGGGCCTTCGCGATCTACCTGGCGACCCGACCGGATCAGGCGGTTACGGGGGCCCGCGCCGCGCTCTTGGAGCTGCGCCGGCTGGCGGACCGGGGGCTCGAGCCCCACGAGCTGGAACGGGCCAAGGCCCAGATGGAGGGGCGGCTGGCCCTCCAGACCGAGAGCTCGGGTGGCCTCAGCGAGTTCCTGGGGCACGAAGCCCTGCTGACCGGCGGCCTGCTCAGCCCCGACGAGGTTGTGGAGCGGATCCGAGCCGTTGGGGAGGACGAGGTGGTGGGGCTGGCCGGAGAGCTGCTGCCCGGGCGCTCCAGCTGGCGCCTGGCGGCGGCGGGCCCGATCCGGGATCGCGAGGGCCTCGAGGCGGCGGTGAGGGAGTGATCGCGAGTTGAGGAGGAGATGAGGTGGAACGGACTCTGGTACTGATCAAGCCTGACGGGGTGCAGCGCGGGCTGGTGGGTGAGGTGATAGGAAGGCTGGAGCGCCGGGGGCTGCACCTGGTCGGGCTGAAGCTCATGGCCGTGGAGCGGGAGCTGGCGGAGCGCCACTACGCCGAGCATCGCGAGCGCCCATTCTTCGGGGCGGTGATCGACTTCATCTCCTCGTCGCCGGTGGTGGCCATGGTCTGGGAGGGTCCCAACGTGGTGACCCTGGTGCGCTCGATGATGGGCCCGACCCATCCGGCGTCGGCGGCCCCTGGAACCATCCGCGGAGACCTCGGCGTGGACATCGGCCAGAACGTGGTCCACGGGTCGGACAGCCCGGCGCGCGCCGAGGTGGAGGTGTCCCTCTTCTTCCGGCCCGCCGAGCTGGTCAGCTGGGAGCGCGCTGGCGGCTCCTGGATCTATCCCTGAGCCTCCTCCCGAGCCCGGCCGGGGCCACCACCCCGAGGCTCAGGAGAACGGCCAGGGTGGGCTCCTGAGCGGGTACGGGGCCCAGGCGGGTGAGCGGCCAGAAGCGGAGGATCGCGATCCCCTGGATGCCGGATCGGGGCTCCCAGCCAAAGGTGCGGGAATCCTCGGACACATTGCGGTTGTCGCCCATGACGAAGTAGTCGTGCGCCGGGATGTGGGCCCACCTCCCGGTCGGCGGCAGGAGCGGCGAGGCCGTGCCCTGGGTGGTGCAGCAGAGCACCTCCTGGGTCCAGACGCCGTTGATGTAGGGCTCCACCAGCTGGGTCCCGCCTCCTGGCGAGGTGGGGCGGGAGTTGGAGATGTAGACATGCCCCACACCCTGGCTGTCGGGGGCGATGCGGATCCACTGCCCCGGGAGACCGATCACGCGCTTGATGAAGTCATTGGAGGAGGGGATGGGGGGGTTGATTATCACCACCTGTCCCCGGCTCGGTCCGCTGAGGTAGAGCGAGATCTCCTCGGTGAGGAGGAGGTCGTTGTTGTGCAGCCCCGGGTACATGCTGGTGCCCTCGACATGGACCGGGCGGACCGCGAAGGCGATGAGGAGGTAGATCACCGCCGCCAGGGCAACCACCTCGATGAGGTCCCTGATGAGGGATCCCCGGCCCCGGGAGGGGACCTGGGCGGGGACCGGCGTGGGCGTGTTGCCGGGTCCCTGAAGCACCCCGGCAGTATACGAACCGTCCCTGGAAGGGCTCAGCTGATCTCAGGCGGGGACGACTTCCCGCGGCCCACCGACGGGTCCGAGGGCCTGAGGGGCTGGTCCGGCGCCATCCTCAGTCCGCGCCCCTTAGAGGGACGGAGCTAGAGGCGGGCCGCTGGAAGAGTGGCAGGGAGCTCGTGGACCGTGCTGGACGGACGCAGAACGGGCAAAACGAACAGATGTTTGCCAAGGCTGCTAGACCTCGATCCCGAGGGCCTCGCAGATGCCGGATAGCTCCTCGGCGGAGAAGAACTCGATTAGGATCCGGCCACGGCCCCGGGCCCCTTGGGTGAGGCGCACCCTGGTGCCCAACCTCCGGGCGATGGCGGTCTCCAGCGCCCGGAGCTCGGTCTCCTGCGCCGCTCTCCCAGCCCTCTGGGGCGGCTCACGGCGCTGGCCGAGCCGTCCCACCAGCCTCTCTGTCTCGCGGACCGAGAGCCGGCGGGCGATGACATGGAGCAGGGTCTTGGCCTGCAGGGCCGGGTCGGTGACAGCCAGCAGCGCGCGGGCGTGGGCGGGCGAGATCTGCTCCCGCTCGAGGGCGCGCTGCACCTCGGGGGTGGCCTGGAGCAGGCGCATGGTGTTCGCCACCCCGGACCGGCTCCTTCCCAGCCGCTGCGCCACGTCCTCCTGGGTGAGGCCGAACTCGTCGCAGAGGCGGGTGAAGGCCCGGGCCTCGTCGAGGGCGGAGATGTCGCTGCGCTGCAGGTTCTCGACCAGCGCCATCTCCAGCCGGGAGCGCTCGGGCCCAACGGGGCGGACCACCACCGGGACCGTCTGGAGGCCGGCGAGCTGAGACGCCCGCAGGCGCCGCTCCCCGGCCACCAGCCGGTAGGCACCGTCCGCCGCCTCCACCACGAGGGGCTGGAGAACACCGTACTCCCGGATTGACTGCGCCAGCGCCTCCAAGGTCGCGGGGTCGAAGGTGCTGCGGGGCTGCAGGGGGTTGGGGGCGATCTGGGAGAGGGGGATCTCCCTGGTGGGGGAGGAGGCGCCGTCAGCTCCCAGGCCGGGTGAGCCGGTGGGGATCAGCTGCTCCAGCCCCCGGCCCAGTCCGCGGCGCTTGCTCACGCCGCCACCCGGCTGCTTCGCATCACCAGCTCCTCGGCCAGGGCGCGGTAGGCGGTGGCTCCCCGACCCGCTGGTTCGTACTGGGTGATCGGCAGCCCGTGGCTGGGGGCCTCCGAGAGCCGCACCGATCTGGGGATCACGGTCGAGAAGGCCTGGTCCCCGAACTGCCGCCGCACCTCGGCCACCACCTGGGCGCTGAGCACGGTGCGGGGGTCGAAGAGGGTGAGAACGATCCCGGCGAGTGAGAGGCTGGGATTGAGCGACTGCCGAACCATGGCCTGGGTCCGGGTCAGAAGCGTCAGCCCCTCCAGGGCGAAGTACTCGCACTGCAGCGGGATGAGCATCCGGTCGGCGGCGACCAGGCAGTTCACGGTGAGCAGCCCCAATGAGGGCGGGGTGTCGACCAGAACGTAGTCGAACTCGTCGAGCCCATCGAGGGCGAGGCGGAGACGGGACTCGCGAAGCGGGAGATCGGCCAGCTCCAGCTCCGCCCCAGCCAGTTCGACCGAGGCCGGCACGAGGGTCATCCCCGGAATGCGCTCCAGCGGGAGCGCCACTTCCCGCAGGGGCCGGCCCATGACCACCACGTCGTACACGGAAGCGGGGAGGGAGTTCGGGTTCACCCCCAATCCCGAGGTGGCGTTGGCCTGGGGGTCGCTGTCAACCAGCATGACCCGCATCCCCCGCTCCGCCAGGGCCGCCCCCAGGTTTATGGCGGTGGTGGTCTTCCCCACCCCACCCTTCTGGTTGCAGACGGTGACGATCCGAGGGCGGGACATGGGGGCAGTATAGGCGCGAGCATGTTTCACGTGAAACAGGGCGAGTTCAGGTCGGGAAGCTGGGGATCTCCTCTCCCGCTGCGAACCATCTGGACCCAGCCCCGTCTCGCACCTCGATCCGCCCCCTCCCGTGCACCGTCCAGCCGGGCTCCCCGCCGAGCACGGCGCTACGCTCCGCGATTCCGATCAGCCGACACCCCTGGGGGATACGCGATCTCAAAACCGCCCTCCAGGGTGCGGCAAGGGTCGCGTCCCAGTGCACCCCGAAGACCTCCTGGCGGAGGAGTCCGAGGCCCGAGCCGTACGAGAACCGCCCGCCGGACTGCCCGGGCTCCCCGACCACCATGGCTCCAGCGCTGCACCCGCCGTACACCCCGCCGGCCCCCAGCAGCTCCTCAATGGCGGAGAGCAGCCGGCTGCCGCCCAGGGTGCGGCTGAGGTGCCCCGGATCTCCGCCCGAGAAGAAGACCATGCTGGAGCTGGCCACCGCGTCCGCAAACTCGCGGCGCTGGGCGTCCTCGCGATCGCGCACCGGCAGCGCGCGCGCGGCGACGCCCATCCCCTCGAAGTGGGCCACTCCGGCTCGTCCCCATCTGGAGAAGACCGCCTCCCCCTCGGGGGCGCTGGCGGTTGCCAGGACGGCGACGGTGCCGTCGCCGCCAGCACCCGCGAGCGCCTGGCGCTCCGCCTCCTCGGCCCAGGGCTCGAACTCCCCGGACCCCAGCAGCAGGAATCGGCGCGCGGGGGAAGAGGGGGCGCTCAGCTCTCCAGTCCCGCCTCGGGCTCTGCGGCGCCGACCAGCTCCTCGGCGGGCACGGCCACCTTGACATGACCGTTGCCGGACCCGGCCTCCGGCCGGAGCTTCAGGAACGGTTCGATGAGATCAAGGGGAAGCGGGAAGACCACGGTGCTGTTCTGGTCGGCACCGATCTCCGAAAGGGTCTGGAGGTAGCGCAGCTGGAGGGTGGCGGGCTGGGAGGCGATCACCTTGGCGGCGTCCGCCAGCGTCTGCGCCGCCTGCAGCTCCCCCTGGGCACGGATCACCTTGGCCCGCTTCTCCCGCTCCGCCTCGGCCTGGAGCGCCATGGCGCGCTGCATCGACTGGGGAAGATCGACGTCCTTCACCTCGACCGCCGTCACCTTCACCCCCCAGGGCTCGGTCTGCTCGTCGATAACCGCCTGAAGCTCCGCGTTCACCTTGTCCCGCCGGCTCAGGAGCTCGTCCAGGGTGGATTGACCCAGGATGGAGCGCAGGGTCGTCTGGGCGGTCTTGGAGATCGTCCCCATGTAGTCGCGCACCTTCACGAAGGAGTCCCGCGCGTCCACCACCCGGAAGAAGACAACCGCAGTGACCCGGACCGTCACGTTGTCGCTGGTGATGACGTCCTGCGCGGGTACCTCGTGCACCACCGTCCGCAGGTCGACCTTGATGATGCGGTCGATGCCGAAGGGGATGATGAGGCGCGGCCCCGGTCCTTTGACGTCGATGAGCCGCCCCAGCCGGAGGACCACCCCCCGCTCGTACTCGTTGATGACCCGGAATCCGGTGGCGAAGGCCAGCAGCACGAAGAACACCACCACTATCACGACCACCACCAGGGCGGCCAGCGCTCCGCTCATCTCCCACTCCTATGCGAGCTAGTCGCCTCGGCTCCCAGCCGCCGGTCCCGGGGAGGCTCCGTACCCCCGCCCGCCGCCGTCTGGCGCACTATCAAAGTCAGCCCGTCCTGGGCCAGCACCTCGACTTCATCGCCCACTGCGAGGGGCTGGTCACTTCGCTCCACCACCCGCCAGAGCTCGCCGTCCACTCTGGCCACCGCCCCGCCGTCCCGGGGCTCCACCACCAGGCCGGAGTGCCCCAGCAGCTCCTGGGGCACCGCCGGGTAGGCTCGGCGGCGGACCTCCAAGGCCCGGGCACTGAGCCAGAGCCAGATCGCGCCGAGCACCACCGGCAGGGCCACCAGCGCCACCGGGTCTACTCCCGGCCCCCGGAAGAGCAGGAAGCCGCCTCCGGCGGCGGCGGCCATCCCCGCCACGCTCAGCACCCCGTGGCTCTGGGCCCCGAGATCGAGTACGAACAGCCCGGCTGCGGCCGCCACGAGCACCAGTCCCAGAAGGTTCAGGGGGAGGTCGAGCAGCGCCGCCGCCGCCAGTACTCCGGACAGGAGGCCCACGGTACCGGGGGCGATGGCGCCGGGGTGCATCGCCTCCAGTCCGATCCCCAGCAGCGCCAGGAGCAGGAGCCCGAATGCCAGCGTGGGGTCGGCGAGCACACTGAGCTGCGAGGGAAGGAGATGCCCAGTCCGGGCCGGGCTGGCCGCCAGCACCGTGGTCTGGGCGAGGAGCCCCCCAACTCCAGCCCCGCAGATCGCCCCGGCGACTGAAGAGCGGCGCATGGCCTACCTCATCTTACTCCGCCCCGGGTCGCCACTCCGACCCGATAATCCCTCATGTGCAGCCCCCTCCGTCAGCCCCACCCCGGGTCCGGGAGGCGAGCCTCGCCGACCGCCCCGAGTGGGATCGGTTCGTCGGCGAGGAATGCGGCGGTGTCCTCCTCCAGAGCTGGGGCTGGGGCGAGATCCGCCGCCAGTTCGGGTGGGGGGTGACGCGGCTCGTGGCCCAGGGGCAAGGTGGGGCCGGCTGGCGGGGGGTCCTCCAGCTCCTCTACCGGCCGGTTGGCCTCCCTCTTATTCGCTGGGCATACGCCCCCAGGGGCCCGGCCCTGGCCAGCCCCACCGATGATCTGGCCGGGCTGGCGCTTCTCCGCGGCGCCCGCTCCCGCCTCCTTCGCCGCGGGGTGGTGGTGCTCCGGCTGGACCCGGAGTGGGAAGCGGCCGGTGCCGGCGCCGAGCTCCGACGCCGGCTGCGCCTCCGCCCCATGCCCTTCGACATCCAGCACCGCCGGACCTGGCTGGTGGATATCACCGGCTCCGAGGATGAGGTCCGGGGTCGCCTCCCCCCCTCGACTCGCCGCAACGTCGCCCTGGCGGAGCGGGCCGGAGTCACGGTGGCGAACCTGGCCGGGGAGGGGGTGGAGCCCTTCTACCGGCTCCACCTCGGAACCGTCGCCCGCCAGCGCTTCCAGACCCGCCCTCTGGCCTACTACCAGGCGGTCCTGGCCGGGCTCGATGCCAGCGTGGTGCTGGCCACGAAGGATGGACGGCCCCTGGCCGCGGCGGTCGTCGCCACCTCCGGCCCCCGGCTCGCGTACCTATATGGGGGGAGCGACCCCGGGCCCCACCGGGCCATGTACGCCGTCCATTGGGCGGCCATCCGCTGGGGACGGGAGCGGGGGTGCCGCCTCTACGACATGTGGGGGGTGCCGAGGCGGTTCTCTCCCGGGGACCCGGGTCCCGGGTACGCGGTCTTCAAGACCCGGTGGGGGGGGCGGATGGAGGACCACTCCGGCCTCCAGGCAGCGCCCTGGCTCGGTCCCCTGGATCGCCCGCTGGCCGGCCTGGAGGGACTCCTCCTGGCGAGGCGCCCCCTCCTCACCTGAGGTGGCATAGCTCCCGGTTTTCCAGATCAAAAGGCCATGTGACCCCGACGGTCAAGGGATGGGTCCGCAGCGCAGGTCCGGGTTGTCGCGATCCATTCGACGACCATGTGTTCCCCGTGCCGTGGCCGGGGGCCCAACTCAGCGGGCCCCCGCCCCGGGGTCGCGCGCGGGCCGAGCCCTAGAATTTCAGGCATGCAGATCCTGGGCCGCAAGCGCAAGGACTCCTGGACGGCGACCGTGTTCGCGGCCCCGCGGGAGGTGTTCGCCACCGCCGAGCAGGTGGCTGCCCTGCCCCCTTACGCCTTCCGGGTGGTGAACGACCACACCGCCGAGGTGGTCCAGGACCGGATGAACGGCTTCTTCGGCCAGTGGCGCCAGGTCCCCTATCCAAAGAACCGGGTGCGGATAGAGTGCCGCCCCACCGATGCCGGCACGGAGGTTCGGATGACGGCGGTCGGGGATCGGAGCGCCCTGCTTCGGGCGAGCAACCTCATCCGTCTGCTCACCGTGGGGGAGAGGGACAGTGCGACCGTGTACCGCTACCGGGCGATACCTCCGGGCGGGTGCACCGTGGTCCAGAGCTGGGCGGGCACCGGATATCCCCTCTACCGGGAGCCCGACCTCCTGGCCGAGAGGGGTCTGGCGGTCCGCCCCGCCTCCCCATTGCTCGCTCTGGAGCAGAGGGGGCGCTGGGTCCGGGTGAGGGCTGGGGCCGGAGAGGATTCCGAGGACGGCTGGATCGAGGCCGACCAGCTGGTCCCCGACCTGGACCCGGACCGGAGGTAGGTCCCGGCCTCAGTCGCCCACGTGGTGGGAGAGGTCGTGCCAGTGCCCGCCTCGCAGCAGTGCCTCGGCCTCGGTGGGGCCCTGGCTGCCCGCCGCGTACAGGTTGATGGGCGGGGTGTCCTCCAGAACGGGCTGCAGGGCCTTCCAGGCTGCCTCCGTCTCGTCCTGGCGGATGAAGAGGGTGTGGTCTCCGAGAAGGGCGTCATGGAGGAGGCGCTCATAGGCCTCCGCCGGCTGGGTCTTGAAGGAGTCCCCATAGGAGAAATCCATGCGCACCCCCTGTTCCAGCACCGTCGGGCCCGGCTGCTTGGCCTCAAAGGAGAAGGAGATGCCCTCCTCCGGCTGGATCCGGAGGGTGATCCGGTTGGGCTGCAGCTGCTCGATCCCGGTCCCCTCGAAGAGGTGCAGCGGCACGTCCCGGCAGTAGAGCATGATCTCGGTCCGGCGGGTGGTCAGGGCCTTGCCGCAGCGCAGGTAGAAGGGCACCCCGGCCCACCCCCAGGAGTCCACCGCCAGCCGCATGGCGATGTAGGTCTCCGTGGTGGAGTCTGGGGACACTCCGTCCAGCTCCCGGTAGCCGGGCGTGATCTTGCCGTTGACCGAACCTCGGGTGTACTGACCTCGGACCACGTCCGCCGGTGCCACCGGGCGGATGGAGTGGAGCACCTTGACCTTCTCGTCCCGCAGCGCCTCCGGGTCAAAGGAGCTGGGCGGGGACATGCAGGTGAGCGCCAGGAGCTGGAACATGTGGTTCTGGACGATGTCCCGGAGCGCTCCGGTCTCCTCGTACAGCCGTCCCCGGTTCTCCACCCCTATGTCCTCGGCGACGGTCAGCTGGACGGAGGCCACCACATCCCGGTTCCAGATCCGCTCCACCAGGGTGTTGGCGAAGCGGAAGACCAGGAGGTTCTGCACCGTCTCCTTGCCCAGGTAGTGGTCGATGCGGAAGATCCGCTCCTCGGGCACGATGCGGTGCAGGGCCGAGTTGAGCTCCCTGGCGGAGGCCAGGTCGTGGCCGAAGGGCTTCTCGATGATGATGGAGGACCCGCGGGCCAGCCCTGCGGAGCGCAGCTCCTCGAGGATGGGGTCGAAGGCGGAGGGAGGCACCGCCAGGTACACGATCCGGCGCGGCCGCTTCAGGACCTTGACCAGCTCGGGGCCGGGGTCAGTGACCGCGGGGATGTAGCGCAGGCGCGGGGCGAAGGCGGCGAAGGCGGTTTCATCCAGCGGGCTGCGCCCGAATTCCACGACCGCCTCGCGGGCCAGCTCCCGGAAGCCCTCCTCGTCGAGGTCCGTGGTGGCGGTCCCCACCACATCGCCGTGCCGGGGCAGCAACCCCTGGGAGCTCAGCTCGTAGAGGGCGGGGAGCAGCTTGCGGCGGGCGAGGTCCCCGGTGGCCCCGAAGACCACCAGATCCTGGTCGGGGGGGACGCGCAGCGTCTCGGGAGGCACGGCCCGAGTCTACCTAGGCCCGGGTCGCGGCCGGGTCGCGCCTATACTCCAGGACGTGGGAGCGCCTTCCTCGGGGGAGCCGTTGGAGGAGGGGCCGGACCGGGAGATGGTCCGGTTGCGCGCGCTGGTGGCCGAGCATCCAAGGCTGCCAGACGCCGACGTGGCGGCGCTCCTGGCTGAGGTTTCCGAGCAGGGCCTGGAGGCCCGACCGCGCCGGCTCCTGGCCCAGCACCACCTCTGGCTCGTGCTGGAGGAGGTGGC
The DNA here is from genome assembly GCA_021798435.1 of bacterium. Classification (GTDB taxonomy): domain Bacteria; phylum Chloroflexota; class Dormibacteria; order Aeolococcales; family Bog-877; genus JAJYXT01. Next base: position 11,343 of record JAJZGN010000001.1, read on the forward strand.
GCGGCAGGACGAGGGGCAGGATGCCGGCGACCTCTTCCAGGACGGGACCACCGCCCTGCTCAAGGTGGTCCAGGGCCTGGCGCCTCACCCGCAGATCTCGCCCCAGGAGTTTCAGGAGGCGGTCCGGCAGGCGGTGGCCGACACCGTTCGCGGGGCGCTGCTGGAGGCGCAAGCGGCTCGGGAGGCCGACCGGCGTTGGGCCGAGGACGGGGAGCGGCTGGCGCTGGCGGCGGTGGCTGTGGAGGCCGAGCTGGGCCGCCCGGCCTCAGACCTGGAGCTCGCCGCCCACCTGGGCTGGACTGTGGACAGGACGGCCCAGCTCCGGCGGGCGGTGGAGGAGGCCCGCCTTCAGTACGATCGAGAGATGGCGGACGTCCTCGGCGCCTTGGAGGATCCGGAGTGAGCGACCAGGAGGTGCCGCTGGGCGCTCTGCACCGCCGGCTGGGAGCCAGGATGGTGCCCTTCGCCGGCTACCAGATGCCTCTCCAGTACAGCAGCATCCGGGAGGAGCACCAGGCGGTCCGGGAGCGCGCCGGGCTCTTCGACGTCTCCCACATGGGCGAGGTCCGGGTCGGGGGCCCGGATGCCATGGGCTACCTCCAGCGACTGGTGACCAATGACGTCGGGAAGCTCGAGGTCGGCCAGGCGCAGTACACCGTGATGTGCCGGGAGGACGGGGGCATCGTGGACGACCTGCTGGTGTATCGCGACCCCGACGGCTACATGTGCGTGGTCAACGCGGCCCGCCACGACGACGATCTCGCCTGGATGCGGCGGCAGCTGCCGCCCTCGGGGGTGGGGCTGGAGGATCAGTCGGACCAGACCTGCCTCCTCGCGGTGCAGGGCCCGCTCTCGCTCCGGATCCTCGCGCCGCTGGCGGAGGGCGGGGAGCTGGGAGCGATCCCCTACTACCACCACCGGGCGGGCCGCGTCCTCGGGGTCCCGGTCCGGATCTCCCGGACGGGGTACACCGGTGAGGATGGCTTCGAGCTGTACTGCGACCGGGAGGCCGCCGAGGAGCTCTTCGAAGGAATCCTGGATCGCGGTCGGAGCCAGGGGCTGCTGCCCGCCGGGCTGGGGGCCCGGGACACCCTCCGCCTGGAGGCCGGGTTCCGACTGTACGGTCAGGACATCACCCTGGAGCGCGAGCCCATCAGCGCGGGGCTGGGGTGGGTGGTGAAGCTGGACAAGGGGGACTTCGTCGGCCGCGAGGCGTTGGTCGGGGCCAAGGCTCAGCCCCAGCTCTCGTTCATCGGTCTCCGGCTCCTAGGGCGGGGGATTCCCCGGCCCCACCAGCCGATCCTGGCAGGCGCCGAGCCGATCGGCGAGATCACCAGCGGCAGCTACGGCTTCTCGGTGGGAGCCGGCATCGCCATGGGCTACGTCCGGCCCGGTTCCGCCCCCAAAGGCAGCGAGGTGGGCGTGGCGCTGCGCGCCGACCCGGCCGAGGTGGGCGCGGCGCAGGTGGTGGCGCTGCCCTTCTATCGCCGGCCCACGTGAGCGTCCCGCGTCCTGGAATCGAGAGGAGGTGGCCCCGTGTCTGACCCCAATCTTGTCCGCTTCACCAAGACCCACGAGTGGGTGCGCCCGGAGGGGACGGGAGAGGCGGTGATCGGCATCAGCGACCACGCCCAGGCTCAGCTCGGCGACGTCATCTTCCTGGAGCTCCCTGCGCCCGGGGCGCACCTCGCCGCCGGCCAACGCTTCGGAGCGGTGGAGTCCGTCAAGGCGGCCAGCGACCTCTACTCCCCGGTCAGCGGGGAGGTCTTGGACGTGAATCAGGTCGCAGTGACAGCTCCGGAGATCGTCAACCAGGACCCCCAGGGCGAGGGCTGGCTCCTCCGGGTGCGGCTGGAGGGCGAGATCCCGACCGGGCTGCTCGACCCCCTGGCGTACGATGCCTTCGCGGAGGGCGACTCCCACTGAGCGCCGCCATCCGAAGCTTGAAGTTCTGAGGAACGGTCATGGCCTATCTGCCCAACACCGAGACTGAGCGCGCCGAGATGCTGGCCGAGATCGGAGCCCAGTCAGTCGACGAGCTGTTCCGAGAGGTGCCCCGCCACCTGCTCGGCCGCCGGCCCGACCTTCCCGAGCCGCTGAGTGAGCCGGAGCTGGCAGCCGAGCTGGAGCGGCTGGCGCACCGCAACCGGGAGCTGGCCAGGTGGGACTGCTTCCTCGGCGCGGGGATCTATTCTCGCTTCATCCCGGCGATCGTGCTCGCCACCATCGCCCGCCCGGAGTTCTACACCGCCTACACCCCCTATCAGGCGGAGGCCAGCCAGGGGTACCTGCAGACCATCTTCGAGTTCCAGTCGATGGTGGCGGAGCTGTACGACCTGGATGTCGCCAACGCCTCCATGTACGACGGTGCCACGGCGGTGGCCGAGGGGGCGCTCTTGGCGGTGGCCCACACCGGCCGCGCCCGGATCCTGGCCGCGGCGACGCTGCACCCGGAGACCCTGCGGGTGCTGCGGACCTATGCGGACGGCCGGGGTGCGGAGCTGGAGCTGCTCCCCGCATCCGCCCAGGGCACGACGGACCTCGCCCGGGCCGAGGCGGTGCTGGCTGCCTCGCCGGCGGCCGTCCTGGCGGTCCCCCAGCCCAACTTCTACGGCCAGCTGGAGCCCGTGGCAGAGCTGATGGAGCTGGCCCATGCGCGGGGGGCCCTCGGTCTCGTGGCCGCGGACCCGGTGGCCGCCGCCGTGGTCCAGCCTCCGGGTGCCGACGGCGCCGATCTCGCCGCCGGGGATGGCCAGCAGCTGGGGATCCCACCCCAGCTGGGGGGACCCACCGTGGGGCTGCTGGCCTGCCGGCAGGAGCTGGTGCGGCGGATGCCCGGGCGCCTCGTGGGCCTCACCGTGGACAGCCGGGGCGGGCGGGCCTACACCCTCACCCTGCAGACTCGGGAGCAGCACATCCGGAGGGAGCGAGCGACCTCCAACATCTGCACCAACCACGCTCTCATGGCCCTGGCGGCGACCGCCTATCTCGCCAAGATGGGCTCCGCTGGCCTCCGCCAGGTGGCCGACATCTCCTTCCGGCGGGCCCACCGGCTGGCGCAGCTGCTCTCCGAGCTTCCGGGCTGCCGGCTTCCCCTTCCCGGGGAGTTCCTCTGGGAGTTCGTCCTGGAGACCCCGCTTCCCGGGGAGGAGGTCTGCCGCGGGCTCGCGGAGGAGGGGATCCTCGCCGGCCATCCCCTTGAGGGCAACCGGATCCTGGTCTGCGCCACGGAGATGACCTCTGTGGGCGCAATCGACCGCTACCGGGCGGCGCTCCTCGGCCTGGTGGAGGAGGCCCAGCCGGCCGAGGTGATGGCGTGAGCGGCCCTCAGCCGGCGTGGGCCGGAGAGGAGCCCCTGGTTTTTGAGATCGCCAAGGAGGTAGGCGCCGGCCCCAGGCTGCCATCCCCGGGGGTACCGGGTCCAGGCGCGGACGAGGCCATCCCGGAGCGCTGGCGCCGTCGGGTCCCCGCCCACATCCCCCAGGTGAGCGAGCCCGACCTGGCTCGCCACTTCGGCCGGCTGGCGAGGCGCAATCACAACCTCCAGCAGGGCGGCTATCCCCTGGGTTCCTGCACCATGAAGTACAACCCGGCCATCAACGAACGGGTGGCGGCCCTACCGGGGTTCGCCGACCTGCATCCCTGGCAGCCGGTGGAGTCGATCCAGGGGGCGCTGGAGCTGATGTGGGGGTTGGAACGCCTCCTCTGCGAGATCACCGGGATGGACGCGGTCTCGCTGCAGCCGGCCGCCGGGGCCCACGGCGAGTGGACCGGGCTGCGGATGATCCAGGCCCATCACCGCAGCCGAGGGGACCACTCCCGGACCAAGGTGATTGTGCCCGACACCGCCCACGGGACCAACCCGGCCAGCGCCGCCCAGCTCGGCTTCCAGGTGGAGACGGTGGCCAGCTCTGCCGACGGCACGGTGGACCTGGAAGACCTCCGGGCCAAGCTCGGACCCGAGGTGGCGGCGGTGATGCTCACCAACCCCAACACCCTCGGGATCTTCGAGCGCTCAATCGAGGAGATGGCGGAGATGGCTCACCGCGCGGGGGCCCTCGTCTACTACGACGGAGCCAACCTGAACGCCCTGGTGGGGGTGGCGCGCCCCGGGGACATGGGGTTCGACGTGGTCCACCTGAACCTGCACAAGACCTTCTCGACCCCCCACGGAGGGGGCGGTCCCGGGGCCGGGCCCGTGGGGGTGAGGGCCGACCTGGAGCCTTTCCTCCCCGTCCCCCGGATCCGCCGCCAGGGGGATGGATACCTCCTCGACTCCGACCTCCCCCAGAGCGTGGGCAAGGTCCGCTCCTACTACGGCAACTTCGGCATGCTGGTCCGCGCCTACGCCTACATCCTGGCCTACGGGAACGAGATCGGGGAGGTGGCCCGGGACGCGGTGCTCAACAGCCGCTACCTCCGCTCCCGACTTCGCCAGGTGCTGCCCACCCAGGTGGACACCGACACCTTCCATGAGTTTGTCGCCACCCCCAAGCGCTCGGCCCACCCCGAGTTGCGGGCCCTCGACATCGCCAAGCGGATGATCGACTACGGGGTCCATCCGCCGACCGTCTACTTCCCCATCACCGTCCCCGAAGCGATGATGTTCGAGGTCACCGAGACCGAGTCCAAGCGCTCCCTGGACGACCTGGCGGAGATCGTGCGGCTGATCATGGAGGAGGGGGGGCGGGACCCGGAGGTCCTGCTCTCGGCCCCCCAAGAGGCCCCCGTCGGGCGCGTGGACGAGGTGCGGGCGGCGCGCCAGCTGGTGCTGCGCTGGCGGCCCCCGACCGGCGGTTGATGCCGCTCAGCGCCCCGGAGCGGCAGACGCTTCTCCGGCTCATGCTGGACCGGGCGTTCAGGGTGGGGGACTTCCTCCTTACCAGTGGCCGCCGCAGCCCCTACTACTTCGACGGCCGGCTGGTGACGCTGGACCCGGTGGGCGCGCTCCTGGTGGGGCGGGCGCTCCTGGAGTTCGCCCGCCAGGATGGCGCCGAGGCGGTCTGCGGTCCCACGCTGGGCGCCGACCCCATGGTCACCGCCGTGGCGCTCTGCAGCGCCCTGGACGAGGGGCCGCGGGTGGCGGCATTCATCGTCCGCAAGGGCACCAAGGAGCACGGGGTGGGCGGGGACTTCGCGGGCCCTCCCCCGACCCCCGGCCAGCCGGTGGCCGTCGTCGATGACGCCCTGACCAGCGGGGGCTCCCTGCTCGCGGCGGCCGAGAGGGTGCGGGCGGCGGGCGCCAGGGTGGTGTGCCTCTACACCCTGCTGGACCGGGAGGAGGGGGGCCGGGAGCGGGTGGAGGCCGCTGGCCATCGGCTGCGGGCCATCTTCACCCGGTCGGAGCTCCTCGCCGGCCCTCCCTCCCCGGGCCCCCGGCCGTAGCCGTGCTCTCGCCCCGGGCAGGGGTGGGGGCGCTGGCGCTGCTGGCCCTCACCCTCTCGGCCTGCGGAGCCGGCGTGTCCAGCGCCGCCGGGGCTCAGCGGGCGCTGACGGGCCAGCTCCCGGTCAACGCCCACTCCCGGCCGGTGAGCGAGGGGAGCGCCGCCTGCAGCCCCGACGGTGGCTTCTACGTGGATCACAGCAGCATCGCCTTCTACTACAGCCGCCAGGTGCCGCTCGCCGACATCCTCCCCCTCCTCTCCGGGGCCGAGGCCCGGGACGCGCGCCAGCTGGCGGGGCTGGGCCCACTGCTGGAGGTGGTGGCCCTGGCCCGGAACCCGGGGGCGTCCACCTGCGGAGTGGGCCTCACCCAGACGGTGCTGGAGACCTCCGCTGCCAACGGCGGAACCGTGCACCTGGTCCCCCGGGGGGCCCGCAGCCAGGTGCAGCTCAGCTACTACGACCCGATCCGGCCCGTCCTGGTCCTCTCCAGCAACCGTCTCGACCTCTGCTCGGCGGACGTGAACCCGGGGGCCACCGTCTGGCTGCTGGCGGTCTTCCCCCCGGTGCGCCAGGGGATCCCGCTGGCGCTGGTCAATCCCGCCCCCCAGTACGGTTTCTTCATGCCGGTGGGGCGGGGCGCCGTCCCGGCCCGGGTACCGACCGACCTGTTCAGCGAGGACGTGAACCACTGCCTCCAGATCCTGAGCGCCGGCTGAGGGAGGAGCGGGCGGAGCTATGGGGCCGGCTTGGGCCGGCCCTCCCTCCGGAAGCGCGGGCGGCGCTGGAGCGGGTCCCGCGGGAGGTCTTCCTACCGGCCCGGGAGCAGCCCCTCGCCTACCAGAACCGGCCGCTGGCCATCGGCTGGGGGCAGACGTGCTCCCAGCCGGAGATGGTGGGGGTGATGGTGGCAGCGCTGCTGCCGCTGTCGGGGGCGAGGGTGCTGGAGGTGGGAGCCGGGAGCGGGTACATGGCCGCGGTGCTCCGGGCCGCGGGAGCCCTGGAGGTGGTGGCGCTGGAACTCATCCCCGCGCTGGCCGCGACCGCCCGGCACAACCTGAGCCGAGCCGGGGTGGGGACGGTCGAGGTCCGCTGCCAGGACGGCCGCCGCGGGGCCCCGGACCGCGCCCCCTTCCAGGCGGTGGTGATCTCGGCCGCGGCGGAGGCGGTGCCGGAGGCGCTGTTCGAGCAGGTGGCCGAGGGGGGCAGTGTCCTGGCGCCGCTGGGGGGGCCGGAGGAACAGGAGCTGGTGCGGCTCCGCCGGGGCGGCGGTGGCAAGTGGCAGGGGGAGAAGCTCGGGCCCTGCCGCTTCGTCCCGCTTCTCGACTGGTCCATCCTGGGTGACAGGGGCCGCTGAAGCGTTTCTTTGGCGATGGCGCGTGCGCGTTGACCACCCCACCGGCTCCGCCCGACGCGCCGTCCGGAGAGCCCGGGCCCCCGCCCTACCGGCCCGGCAGCGCCGAGGACTTCGACCGCCTCTACCGGGTGGCGTATCCCCGGATCCTGGCGACCCTGGTGGGAATGCTGCGCGACCGCGAGGCCGCCGAGGATTGCGCCCAGGAGGCCTTCGTCCGGGCCTACCGGGCCTGGCCGAGGTGGCGGGAAGTGGCTCCGGCGGAGGCCTGGCTGCACCGGATCGCCATCAACGTGGCGGTCTCCCACCGCCGCCGCGAGCGGCTGCGCCAGGTGGGTGAGCTGGTGCGGCGCCTGGGCCAGCCAGGGCCGGGGCCTGACCCCACCTCCGCGGAGGGATCGGTGCTGACCCGGGAGCTGGCGGCCCTGCCGCCCAAGCAGGCGGCCGTGATCGTCCTGCGCCACCTTCACGGTTACTCCAACCGAGAGATCGCTCTCGCCCTCAGGGTCCCCGAGCAGACGGTGGCCTCGCGGCTGGCAGCCGCCAAGACGCGGCTCCGGGCCCGGCTGGGCGGTGAGTTTGGAGAGACGATGGTTGATTGATCGACCAGGGGCGCGGCCGAAAAGCCGGACGTGGAGTGGGATTGGAGATCGTCAGGGTGGGGTGTGCAGGGGGAGGATGGGGCGGGGTCGCATCAGCGGGTGGTCCGGCCCATGCCTTGGAGGGTGTTAGGCTCACCTGACCCCGGGGGGGTGTACGGCCCGCCCGCAGTATCCGCTCTGATGCAAGCACAACCCCAGTTCGGGCCGAGGACTGGTGATCCTGCGCCACCCCCACCCGGCACTCCTTCAGGCGGCGGGGGTGGCGTCAGGGGTCCGATTTCGACCGGTTCTGCAAGGACCCGCAGGTGGGCGAGCGCCGGATTGCCCGGCTGATGCCACTGGGGTTGCGCCGGCCTTGCTACCGCGGCTGGCACGAGACCCCCTTCCACGTGCTCATGACCGCGGCGGAGGCCAACCTCACTCTGCTGGCCGGGCAGACGGACCCCAGTCGCCCTTCACCGCAGCCGCGTGGAGGCGGTCGAGACCGACCCTCCACCTCACCGCCCGGCACCACCGCGTCGACCCCGACCCCCCTGGGGCAATTCGTCGCTTTCGCGAACCAAGTCCGCCGATTCGCAGCGCGCCTGGTCCGACCTCGGCCGACCACTCGGCTGGCCTTCGCCACACCGACTTCCCGGCTGCGCTTCTAAGATGCCCCCGTGCGGTTCGATAGGGGCGGTGCGCAGCCTGGATTGGGCGCTTCTGGTTTCCTCGGGGTGGGGTTGCTCGTGTCTGGCTTCGCCGTCAACCCAGGGCCGCCCCCCGGGGAAACGGCATCCCATCTGCTCGCCTACGCTGGCGCGAACCACAGCGCGATCCTCATTGGTGGCTGGCTCCAGGTCACCGGCACTCTCGTACTCGCGGTCTTCGCCCTGGCGCTGGCGAGCTCCGCCGGATTCCTAGGACGTGTGAGCGGGGCGGTGCTGGTAGTCGGGCTCTGCACGCTGCTCGCTGTCAGCCTGGGCGAGATGGTCTGCTATGCGGGGCTCGCCAGCAGCCACGGGGCGACGGTCCGGGTGGCCGCCGACCTGATCCCAGGAGTCCAGCACGGCTACACGATCGTCGCTGCCCCCTTGGTCTTTCTTGCGCTCGGGATGGGGATCCTGCGGTCCGCCAGCCTGCCCAAGACCCTGGCGATGGCGGCCCTTGGGTTTGGAATCACTTTTTGGGTCCTCGGACTGGTCGGGGTGATCGCTTCCATCCAGCCATTGGTGGACTTCTTCGCCGGCTTCCAGGCGTTGTGGTGGGTGGTGGCGGCGGCGACTGTGGGACTGAGGGGAGTGGGCCGCGCCTCAGGAGCCGAGGCCGGCGGGCCGCCAGGGCCGGGAGCGCCGCTGGCACCGGCTACGGCCTCGTAGCTCGGGGGAGCCCTGCGCCGCTTGAAGCCTCGGACTCCGCTCCAAGGGCCACCCAGGGCGGGAGAACTCAGTGATCGCCTCTGGGGAGTTTCAAGAGACTGTCACCAAGGTCGCGTGCGCAGGGTGTCAGAGCCCACGGAGCCGAGTCCGGAACGCCGCTGCGCGGGCCCCATGGCCCCCGATCCCGCCCGGTGCGGCCGACCGAGGTAAGTGACGCTGTCCCCAGCGCCATCAACGTGGCGGTCTCCCACCGCCGCGAGCGGGTGCGCCGGGTGGGTGAGCTGGTGAGGCGCCTGGGCCAGCCGGGGCCGGGTCCTGACCCCACCTCCGCGGAGGGATCGGTGCTGACCCGGGAGCTGGCGGCCCTGCCGCCCAAGCAGGCGGCCGTGATCGTCCTGCGCCACCTTCACGGCTACTCCAACCGGGAGATCGCTCCCGCCCCGAGGCTCCCCGAGCAGACGGTGGCCTCGCGGCTGGCAGCCGCCAAGACGCGGCTCCGGGCCCGGCCGGGAAGTGAGTACGGAGAGGCGATGGTTGATTCGTCGACCGGCGGCGTTTCCTCTGGTGAAGATGCCCCAGGGAAGTAGCGGTCTCGACCTCGACCGGCTGCTGGAGCAGGAGCTCCATCAGCAGCAGGTGGACGCCGGGCGGCTGGCGCCGCCGGCACCCCGGTACCGCTCCCTGGCGCTCCAAGGAGGACGACACATGTCGATGCTGCCCTCGTTTCTGGCCGGTCTCTCGCTCAAGGCGGCGGCGGGGATCGCCCTGGCAGCCGCCGCGGTCGGGGGGGGCGCCGCCGCCACCGTGGTCACCCACAGCGTCAGCCCTGTGACCTGGGGGCAGGACGTGGTGAGCGCCCTTCAAGGTTGCAAGGCAGATTACCTGCCGTCGGGGAGCGGGACGAACCCGGGGGCGGAGGGCCAGCACAACGTGGGCCGGTGCATCAGCGCCTTCGCCAGGACCCACGGCCAGCAGGAGCGGGCGGCGCATGCCAACCCGTCCGGCACTCCCAAGCCCATGCCCACCCCCAAGGGGCACGGCCGCCCTTCTTCCCTCCCGACCCCGCCCGGGAAGGGACGGCCCAGCTCCCTCCCCACTCCGCGCGGCCGACCCAGCTCCCTGCCGACATCCGGCTGACCTAAGAGCGGGGCCGCCTCCCCTGGACTCTGGAGGCGCCCGGGGCGCCTGGCGCCAACCCAGCCCAGGCGCCCCCCGCTGCTCGCGGGGCCGGCCTGCTCCCTTCGAGGTGGTGCTGGACAGCCGCCGCGGCCGTCCGTAGACATCAGTCGGCGGAGCTGGCGCCGTGCCGAGGTTCGGGCCGGGGTTTCCGAGCCAGGGTCAGGGCGGCGACCAGGATCCAAGCCAGCTCCAGAGCCAGGAAGATGCGCTCGTAGAGCCCGCCGGCACTCTCGGCTCCGAACCCCGCCCTGAGGAGGGCCAGCAACGGCACCACCGCCAGCACCGAGAGGCCCAGGAGCCACCCGCGCGCGCTCTGCAGTGGGAGGAGATGGCCTGCCGCCAGCGAGAGGACGATCGTGCCTAAGAGCGCGCCCAGGAAGGCCACCAGGGCCAGCCACAGATGGATGGCGCCGCTGGCCGTGGCCGGCGTCCCCAGGGGATCGTCCGGGAAGACCGCGAGCAGGGCCGAGAAGATCCCCCAGACGGCCAGCGCGAGGACTCCCAGTCGGGCGAGGGGCGCTGGCCGGCAGCCTCTGACGATCGCCACCACCAGGCAGACGGTGAGGGCGCCGCGGAGCAGAAAGTTAAGATCCATGAGCCACGAGAACGGCCCCACACCGTAGTCGCTCTCCGGGCTGTGGACCAGGCTGAGGCCGGGGCGGAGCAGGGCCAGGGCGACGTCCACCAGCAGGTACACGAAAACGCCGGCCGCGGCCAGGCCGGCCCAGGTGCGGGCCGGGAAAAGAACCTGGTCCGCCGCCTGGCCACTCATCGCCACGCCTCCCCTCGCTGCCCGCTGGGGCACGAACCCGGGCGCCTATAGTACACAATGATGACTACTTTGGAAGAGGGCACGGACGGGGCCGGCGGGGCGGGCGAGGCGCCCCTGGTGGGCCTCTTGCGGATGGCGCTGCGCCAGTACGGGAGGGAGATCAGGAGGCGGCTGGCGGAGCAAGGCATGTCTGACCTGCCCCGGAGCGGGAGCTGGGTCCTCGGCCTCCTGGCAGAGGGCGAGCTGGGGCCCAAGGAGCTGGCCCACAGACTGGGAGGCAGCAAGCAGGGCCTGAGCCGTCTGAGCCAGACGCTGGTGGACCGCGGGTACGCCGGCCGGGTCCCGGATCCCAGGGACCGGCGCCGCGTGCTACTCCAGCTCACCCCGAGGGGCAGGGAGGCCGCCGCGGTGGTCGGACTCGCCGTCCAAACTCAGGACCTTCGGCTCCGCCGGCGCCTGGGGGCGTCTTCTGCGGAGCGGCTCCGTCGGGCGCTGGCTGAGACGGAGTAGGGCCGCCGGAAGGGGGCAGGTCGGCCCACCCCTTCAGTCCAGGCGCCCGGGCCCCAGAGGCCGGGTGGAGACCTCGCAGTGGCCGCAGCCGTGGCCACCGGTTACGCCTTATCCTCAGGGGATGGTTCAGGACCTCGCCCGGGCCGGGGACGCCGATAGGCCTCCGCTGCTGGAGAGGGGGCGGTGCGAGGGGCCCCCGTGGGCACATCCATTGCGCGGAGAGCTGGTGGAGATGGTCCTGACCAGCCGAGCGCTGGAGGGCAACCACCTGGAGGATCCGTCTCGTCGGCCCCTCTGGGTGTACCTCCCACCCGCCTACCGCGAGGACCCCGGCCGGCGGTTCCCCGTGGTCTACCTGCTGCAGGGGATGACCGGGCAGATCGACATGTGGCGCAATCGCTCCGCCTTTCGCCGCACCCCGCTGGAGCTGTACGACGGGCTGCTCAGCGACCCCGCCACGCCACCCTGCCTGCTGGTGTTCGTGGACTGCTGGACGTCACTGGGAGGGAGCCAGTTCCTGGACTCGGCGGGCACCGGCAGGTACCACACCTACCTCTGCGACGAGGTGGTTCCCCTGGTGGACCGGGAGTTCCGGACCCTGGCCGCCTCCGAGCACCGGGCGGTGGCGGGCAAGTCGAGCGGCGGCTACGGGGCGATGGTCACCCCGCTTCTGCGCCCCGATCTCTTCAGCGCCTTCGCCAGCCACGCCGGGGACGCCCTCTTCGAGTACTGCTACCTCCCGGAGTTCCCCCAGGTGGTGCGCGCCCTCCGCGACAGCCACCAGGGTTCCTTCGAGGCGTTCTGGGGCGACTTCCGCTCCCGGGAGGGGACCAGCCGGGCTGAGGACGGGGCGCTGATCAACTCCTACTGCATGGCGGCCTGCTACTCGGCCGCCGCCGACGGGACTCCCGAGCTGCCCTTCGACCTGGCCACTGGGGCGATGCGCCCTGAGGTGTGGGCCCGGTGGCTGGAGAAGGACCCGGTCCGGATGGTGGCCGCCGACCCCGGGAGGGCCGCGAACCTCAAGGCCGCCTACCTGGATGGGGGGCGGCATGACGAGTACAGCCTCGAGGTCGGGGCCACGGCGGTCGCGGCGGAGCTGCGGCGCGCTGGCGTGGGGGAGGTGCAGATCGAGCTCTTTGACGGGGGCCACGGCGGGATCGAGTACCGCTACCCCGAGGGGATCCGCTTCCTCGCTGAGCGGCTGGCACCCTAGGGAACCGGCGGGGTCCCAAAGACCCACTTGCACCGCGACCTGGTCCTTCGACCCCGTGATCGGGCCGCAACCACCCAGCGCCTGCTCCGCGACGCCGAAAGGGCTCTGGGCCGGCTGGCCGGCGAGGGGCGCCGCCTGGCCTCCGGATGCCCGACCCGGCTCCCACGCCCACTCTCCGTGACGCCGGGGCCGTCCCCGGTCTGGGAACAGTTCGAGTGAGGCGGCGAGCATCGGCTCGCCGGAGGTGTCGCGGCGGATCGGTGGAGAGAATCGAGTCGTGGATCAGGTCGCGCCGCGGGCGCGCCATCACCACGAACGGTAAGGTCCCGGGAATCGGGTGTCTCCCCGGGCCCTGCCTTAGGATCCTCGGGGGTCAATCGCCGAGCGGGAAGCTGACATCGCAGATCGGATCCTCCCCGCCGACCGACCCCGGTTCTGCCAGGTAGACCTCGCGACAGGAGAGCGACGACCCGGGGTGCTGGGCGACTTCCGGAGAGCAGGCGACGGCGTCGTAGGCGGCGAGGATGGCGGGATAGGCCCATTCGCGCCTGGTGATCGTGGTGTACGCCTCGATGTGGGCGGCTTCGGTGCGGATCCCGATCAGGTCGGTGGGCCCGATCTCCGGCGGCCCCCCCTGGGCGGCCTCAAGGGGGCCATCGTCATGGTCGTTCACCGGCCCGTGGAAGATCAGGGTGAACGGACCCGTGGGCTCCAGGCCACCGAGGTGAGCGCGGAACGCGGCCCTGGCCTCGGCCGCGAAGGCGTCCGTCTGATCGCCATGCCGGCGGCGCTGGATCGACATGAGGCGACGGGCTGGGACCGCGCGGGTCTTGATCTCAAACATCGAATCTGCCTCCTTCCTCAGGATCGATTGGACGTGGCGGATGAGGAGCCGTCGCCCTTGGTGGTCGCGCTCGATCCCGTCGAGCACGACTTCGAGCCGCGCGGAGGCGCCCTCGGCGCCGGCCGCCAGCTCTGAGAGAACCGACCGGATTTCGGAAAGGCTGAGGTCGGCGCCGCGAAGCAGTCCCACGAGCCGCCCGGTGGGAACCTGCTCTTGCGAATAGCGACGGTAGCCGCTCCAACGATCGACGGTCGCGGGCCGCATCAGCCCAGTTCGGTCGTAGATCCGCAGCGCCTTCGGCGTCAGCCGGGTGCGGGCCGCGATCTGGCCGATCGAGAGCAGTTCCGCTTCACGAGCCGCCACCCCTCGATGATCGGCCTTGCCCCGGGGCCAAGGTCAAGAAGGTCGTCACGCCGGCCGTCAGTTGGCCCGCCGAGCGGCTCACCGGCTGTAGTCGTGGAACCCTCGCCCACTCTTGCGCCCCAGCCGCCCCGCCTCCACCATGCGCTCCAGGATCGGAAGTGGGGCGTACCGGGAGTCGTGGAGCCCCTCGTGCATCACCCGGCAGATGCCCAGGACCACATCCAGACCGATGAAATCGGCCAGCTCCAGCGGGCCCATGGGGTGGCGGAACCCCAGCCGGGCCACCTGATCGATGTCCTCGGCGCTGCCCACCCCCTCCTGCAGGGCGCGCATGGCCTCGTTCAGGAAGGGGATCAGGATCCGGTTCCCTATGAAGCCGGGGGCGTCGGCGGACCGCACCGGCCGCTTGCCCAACTCCCGTCCCAGCTCCTCGATGATGGAGAAGGTGTCCGCCGAGGTGAGGAGGCCGGGCACCAGCTCCACCAGCTCCATGACCGGCACCGGGCTGTAGAAGTGCATCCCGATGAACCTCTCCGGGCGCCCGCTGGCGGCCGCCAGGCGGGTGATGGGGATGGAGCTCGTGTTGCTGGCGAAGAGCACCTCCGGGCCGCAGCTCCGCCCCATCTCCGTCCAGAACTGGAGCTTGAGGTCCAGCTGCTCGGTGATCGCCTCGACCACCACCTGCGTGCCCGCCTCCGGGATCGAGGTCTCAGCCGGGTGCAGGCGAAGGAGGCACGAAGCCGCCATCCCCGGCGCCGCCTTGCCCAGCTCCTCCGCCCGCTCCAGGCGCTCGCGGATCTGCCCGATCGCCCGCTCCGCCGCCTCGGGGACGGCATCGTAGAGCTGGACCTGAAAGCCCTTCTGGGCGGCGGTCTGGGCGATGCCCGACCCCATCAGGCCCGCGCCCGCCACGAACAGCGAGGTGATCCGCGACTCGGTCATTGCGCACCTCCCTCGGCGGACGGCCCCCCCGGCGCCGCGGGGCCGAGCCCGCCTGCTCCACCCCCGCGGCGGC
>JAJZGN010000116.1 GCA_021798435.1 bacterium
TGGGAGGCGAACTTCCCTCAGAGCAGGTCTGCTCGGCCGCGCCGCCTCAGCTGAGCTACCACCTCGCTCACCTCCTGCACCCTCTCCATCGGGCAGACGAGGACCGCGTCCTCGGTGTCCACCACCACCAAGCCGGAGGCGCCCACCACCACCACCAGGCGGCCCGCGGCCGAATCCACCATGCTCCCGAAGGAGTCGGCCAGCAGCACCTCCCCCCGGGCGACGTTGCCCTCACGGTCGGCCGCCCCGGCGGCCGTCGCCGCCTGGTACAGATCCAGGAAGGACCCCAGATCGGACCACTCGAGCGCTGTCGGCAGCACTCCGAGCCTGGAACTCCGTTCCAACACCTGCCTCTCCACAACCCCCGGGGTGACCCGGGACCAGAGTTCCGGGTCCACTCCCGGGCCGGCCGCCGCCGCTCGGACCGCGGCCAGGGTCTCCGGAGAGTGCTCCTCGAACTCCGAGAGCAGCAGGGCCGCCGGCCAGGAGAAGAGCCCGGTGTTCCAGAGGTGACGTCCGTCCCGGAGCATGGCGGCGGCGCCGACGGCGTCGGGCTTTTCCTTGAAGCCGAGAGCGCTCAGGAGCCCCAGCGCGGCCACGGGGACTCCTGGTGGCCGGGGCAGCGCCTCCCCCTGCTCCACGTACCCGAAGCCGGTGGCCGGCCGGGTGGGCCGGACCCCGATGGCCACCAGGCTGGGGAGCTCCCGGGCCCACCAGGCGGCGCTCAGCAGGGAGAAGGTGGTCTCGACCTGGTCCGGGAGGTGATGGTCGGCGTGGAGCGAGACCATCACCGCGCCCGGCACCAGCCGCTCTGCGGCGATGGCCGCGAGCGCCAGCGCCGGCCCCGTCCCGCGCGGCTCGGGCTCAATCAGCAGGTGATCCGGGGACAGCTCCGGGAGCTCCCGGAGGATCTGGTCCCGCTGGTCTGAGGCCGACACCACCAGCACCTCCCCCTGCAGGGAGCGGGCCCTTTGGAACGCATGGCGGAGCAGGGAGCGCCCATCCGGAGCGACCGGCAGGAGGTGCTTGGGCAGGCGGCGCCGGGAGCGCGGCCAGAGGCGGGTGCCCGATCCCCCGGCCAGGATGACGGAGACCAGCCCCGGGGGCGGGGGCAGCCTGTGGCCTGAGCCCGGGGATGGGGCCGGCGTCAGGGGAGCACCTCCTCCAGCGCCGCCGGCTCCACCCCCGCCTGGCCGGCCAGCTCCTCCCGATAGGGGGTGCGCTCCCAGGGCAGGTCCAGGTCGGCCCGGCCGAAGTGGCCGTAGGCGGCCACCTGGCGGTAGATGGGGCGGCGGAGCTCCAGCTCCTTGATGATCCCGGCGGGCGAGAGATCGAAGTACTCATCGACCAGGGCCGCGATCTGCTCCCTCGGGATGAGCTCGGTCCCAAAGGTCTCCACCCCCACCCACACCGGGTGGGCCAGACCGATGGCGTAGGCGAGCTGGACCTCGAGCCGCCGGGCGAGCCCGGCCGCGACCAGGTTCTTGGCCACATAGCGGGCCCCGTACGCCCCGGTGCGGTCCACCTTGGTGGGGTCCTTCCCCGAGAAGGCACCGCCCCCGTGGCGGCCCGCCCCGCCATAGGTGTCGACGATGATCTTGCGGCCGGTGAGCCCGGCATCCGCCTGGGGGCCACCCACCACGAACCTGCCGGTGGGGTTCACCAGGATCCTTGTGTTCTGGTCCAGCATCTCCTGGGGGACAGCCCGGGAGATCACCTCGGCCACCACCCCCTCGCGGACCTCCTCCGCGGTGGCGTCCTCCGAGTGCTGGGCGCTCACCAGGACCGTGTCCAGCCGCCGCGGCCTCCCCGCCTCGTCGTACTCCACTGTCACCTGGGACTTCCCGTCCGGCCGGGCCCAGCGCAGGGTCCCGGTGCGGCGGGCCTGGGCCAGCTGCCGGGCCAGCTGATGGGCGTACTGGATCGGCGCCGGCATCAGCTCCGGGGTCTCGTCGCAGGCGTACCCGAACATCATCCCCTGGTCGCCCGCCCCGCCCTGGTCCACGCCGAGGGCGATGTCCGGGGACTGCTCGTCGATGCAGACCATGACTCCGCAGGTCTCCCAGTCGAAACCGTACTTGGCCCGGGTGTAGCCGATCCCCCGGATGGTCTGGCGCACCACCTTGGGGAGGTCGACGTAGCAATCGGTGGAGACCTCCCCGAGGAGGATGGCGGTCCCGGTGGTGAGTGCGGTCTCACAGGCCACCCGGGCCAGCGGGTCCTTGGCCAGGATGGCGTCCAGGACCGCGTCCGAGATCTGGTCGGCCATCTTGTCGGGATGGCCCTCGGTGACCGACTCCGAGGTGAAGAGCCTCCGGTTGCGCTGTGGGCTCATGGCAAACTCCCTCCCCACCGGAAGCCACCCGCTTGCGGCCACGGGCCTTCTCCTGTCCGGGGACCCCTCGATCTTAGCCGCGGACGCGGGGCGGCGGCTCCCTCAGGCCGTGCCCTGCTCCCAGGAGACGAGGTAGTGGCGCTGCTCCTCGGTCAGGGTGTCGATCCGCACCCCAAGAGCCTCCAGCTTCAACCTGGCGACCTCGGCGTCGATGTCGGCCGGGACCTCGTGGACCCCGGGGGACATCTCGGCGGAGAAGGCGGCCAGGTGGGCCATCGAGAGCGCCTGGTTGGCGAACGACATGTCCATGACCGCCGCCGGGTGGCCCTCGGCCGCGGCCAGGTTGAGGAGCCGTCCCTCGGCCAGCAGGTACAAATGGCGGCCATCGGCCAGCTCGTGCTCCGCCACCTCCGGCCGCACCTGGCGCACCGCCACGGTGAGCTCATCCAGGGCCGCCAGGTTGATCTCGGAGTTGAAGTGACCGCTGTTAGCGATCACACAGCCGTCCTTGGCGGCCAGCAGGTGCTCCCGGTCGACCACGTTGCAGTCGCCGGTCACGGTGACGATGACGTCCGCGAGAGGCGCCGCCTCAGCCAGCGGCATCACCCGGTAGCCCTCCATCACCGCCTCCAGCGCCCGCACCGGCTCCACCTCCGTCACCACCACCTGGGCGCCCATCCCCCTCGCCCGGGAGGCGAGGCCCCGGCCGCACCACCCGAACCCGCAGACCACCAGGGTGCGGCCGGCGAGGAGGAGGTTGGTGGCCCGGATCAGGCCGTCGATGGTGGACTGACCGGTGCCATAGCGGTTGTCGAAGAGATGCTTGGTCTGGGCGTCGTTGACCGAGATGACGGGGTAGCGCAGGACCCCCTGGCGGGCCATGGCCCGGAGCCGCACCACCCCGGTCGTGGTCTCCTCGGTGCCTCCGCGCACCGCCCCCATCTCGGCGGCGGGCCGGGAATGCAGGGCCGTGACCAGATCACCCCCGTCGTCCATCGTGAAGTGCGGAGAGGTCGCCAGAACCGCTTCCAGATGG
This sequence comes from bacterium, assembly GCA_021798435.1. Classification (GTDB taxonomy): domain Bacteria; phylum Chloroflexota; class Dormibacteria; order Aeolococcales; family Bog-877; genus JAJYXT01. The sequence goes on from JAJZGN010000116.1 coordinate 3,372, forward strand.
CGGTAATAGGTGGGGCTGTCCTCACCCCGCCGGGCGTGGACCGCGACTCCTCGGGCCACCAGCCCGGCAGCCACGCTGTCCTGGGTGGAGAGGGGGTTGCTGGCGCAGAGCTGCACCTCGGCGCCAGCCGCCTGGAGCGTGAGCATGAGGTTGGCGGTCTCGGCGGTCACGTGAAGGCAGGCAGCGATCCGAAGTCCGACGAGCGGCCGCTCGGTGCCGAAGCGGCGCCGGATCGCGCCCAGGACCGGCATCTCCCGGGCCGCCCAGTCGATGCGCAATTGCCCCTGGGGAGCCAGCTGCGGGTCGGCGACGTCAAAAAGATCGGCCAAAACCTCTCCCTCCTACAGCGACAGGAGGGCTTCCACCCTCGCCGTCTCCCCCAGCCGCGCCCGGCCCCCCAGCTCCAGCAGCTCGATCAGAAAGCCGAAGGCCACCACCTCGCCCTGCAGCTCCTCGATCAACTTGCGGGTGGCCACCGCCGTCCCCCCGGTTGCCAGCAGGTCGTCCACCACAAGGACCCGGGCCCCCGCTGGGATGGCGTCCCGGTGCACCTCGAGGACCGCCTCTCCGTACTCCAGGGAATAGCTGGCGCTCAGCGTCGCCCAAGGCAGCTTACCCGCCTTGCGCACCGGCACCACCCCCAGGCCCAGCTGGTAGGCGATCACGGCCCCGAAGGTGAAGCCCCGGGACTCGATGGTCGCCACCGCGTCCAGATCGGCAGACGCGAAGCGCTCGGCGAGCTGGTCGCAGGCGGAGCGGAAGGCTGCGGCAGAGCCCAGGAGCGGGGTGATGTCCCGGAAGAGCACCCCCTCACGCGGATAGTCGGGGATGTCACGGATGAACTTCCTGAGCTCGGCCGGCGGGTTGGCGCGCTCAAAGCTCACTTCGGCCATGGTATTGGATCCCGGGGCACGGCTTGGTCAGACGGCTCCCGCGGGAGTCTGCGACCAGACCGCCCCCAGAACCGCCATGAGGACCGCTCCAAGGGCGATCGGACCGGCCACGATCCCGATGTGGGTTGCCTTTTCGAGAACGGCGAAGCCCACCACCACCACCACCACCGCGGCCGCGACCCGCGGCCCGCGGGGGAGCTTGAGCGCCGCCAGCGCCCGGCCCAGGGCGGGGAGCCGCAGGGCCACCGATCCGGCCACCCATCCCACCACCAGCCCCAGCCCGAGCCCGGCCAGGACATCGAGCGGCCAGTGGATCCCGGTCAACACCCGCGCCCAGCCCACCCCCGCGGCGATGAGGAGCGAGGACCAGCCCAGGAGTCGGTTCCGGGTCATCAGCAGCGTAGCCACCACGGCGCCGGCGAAGGCCAGGTGGTCGGAGGGGAAGGAGTTGCCATGGGCCGCCGCCGCCAGAAGCGGAACGTGGTAGGAGGAGAGGTAGGGACGGGGCTCGTACCAGAGAAGCCCCAGGAGGTGGTTCAGGACCAGGGCCACCACCGCCGCGGCTGCTGCCGCCAGGGCGGCCAGGCGGGCTGCCTGCGGCGGGTGCCCGAAGAAGAGGAGGGCCACCAGGCCGAAGGCCAGGGCGAAGATTCCCCACTCCGCGAGGGCGCTGGCAGCGGAGTTCCAGAGTCCCCCGTGCGGCCCCTGGTGCGCCAGCACCTGGTAGCCGGCGTAGTTCCAGCGGAGGATGGCGGGAGCGATGGGCGCGGCGGAGAGGACCTGCAACCTGGCACTCCATGGGACGAATCCGGCGGCGCCACTTTACCGATCTCCCGGTTCCGAGGGGGCGCTCCAACTCGGCTCAGCGCCTCCAGCCCACCCGACGGGCCCGGGGCGTCCATCCCCGGGAATGGCCCCCTCTTGAAGGCCGGGACTTGCGAACCGAAGCCGCCATCTGGGGCCCTGGGAGCCCCCCCTCCCTGGCTCCCGCACACCCTCCGGCCGGACCGGCAAGGGGCTGCCGTGCTCCATCGGCGCGGCCTCCCCCGAGTAAAGACGGGTGCTGCCACCGGAGCCAAGCTCAGGCCAGCCGGCGCATGACCTCCTCGGCCAAGAGTTGGAGGTGGTCGCGGTCCTCCAGGTCCAGAAGCTGAAGGTAGGCGCGGCCGCATCCCACGAGGGCCATCTCCCCGAGGCGCTCCAGGATCCTCTCCGGGGTTCCGGCGAGCCCCAGCTCCTGGAGCTGCTCGAAGTCCCGCCCGATGGCCCGGCAGCGGCGGGCGGCCTCCTCCTCGGTCCTCCCGCAGGCCACGGTGAGCGCCAGGGAAAGCCGCAGGGTGGCAGGGTCGCGGCCGGAGCGCTCGCAGGCCGCCCGCACCCTGTCGAACTGGGATCTGGCGGCGTCCAGGGGGACGAAGGCGCAGTTGAACTCGGTGGCGTAGCGGGCGGCCAGCCTCGGAGTTATCCGGGATCCCATGCCCCCGATGAGGATCGGGGGTCCGCCCGGCTGCACCGTGCGGGGCAGTGCTGGGCAGCCCTCGAGCCGGTAGTGACGGCCGGAGAAGGAGAAGGTTCCGCCCGGTGGGGTCGCCCAGAGTCCCCGGAGAATCTCCAGCTGCTCTTGGAAGCGCTCCATCCTCTCCCCGACCTCCGGAAAGGGGATCCCGTAGGCGATGTGCTCGGCCCGGTACCACCCCGCTCCGAACCCGAAGTCAACCCGGCCCGAGCTCGTCTGGTCGACCTGGGCCACCGCGACCGCCAGAGGGCCAGGATGGCGGAAGGTTGCCGAGGTCATGAGGGTCCCGATCCGGATCCGGCGCGTGGCCGCTGCAATGTCGGCCAGGGAGGCCCAGGACTCGGTGGGGCCCGGGGGAGTCGGGTCGGTCCCGATCGCCTGCAGGTGGTCGGAGCGGAAGAAGCCCGCGAATCCCAGCGCCTCGGCGGAGACGGCCACCTCCCGCAGCTGCCCCTGGGTCGCGCCCTGCTGCGGCTCGGTGAATATGTGC
>JAJZGN010000117.1 GCA_021798435.1 bacterium
CCGCTCCTCGGTGAGGCGTGTCTTGGTGGACTCGGAGAGGTCCGCGTCCCCCCCCACGATCCACGGGATCTTCTCCGCCAGCCGGTTCAGCACCTCCCCGGCGGAGACCCTGGTGGCCACCTCCGCCCCTCCCGGCTCCCAGACGGGCAGCTCCCGCTCCCAGCCGGCGGGCAGCTCTCCGGCGAGCGCCCGGTCCCACTCCCCTGCCAGCTGCGGGTGGGCGGCGGCGAAGGCCGCGGACCGTGCCTCCCACGCCCTCCGCCACTCCGCCCCCTGGGTCAGCGCCTCGCCGAAGACGGCCCTCACCTCGTCGGGGACATGGAAGGTGGCATCCGGATCCCAGCCGTAGGCCCGCTTCACCGCCGCCACCTCGGCCGCTCCCAGCGGCGACCCATGAGCGGAGTTGGAGTCCTGCTTGTGGGGGGAGCCGTACCCGATGTGGGTGCGGACCGCGATCAGAGACGGACGGGTGTCGTCGGCGATGGCGGAGTCCAGGGCCCGGGCGATCCCGTCGAGGTCCAGGGTCCCGTCCTCCACGCGCTGCACCTGCCAACCGTAGGCCCGGAAGCGCTCCTCCACGTTCTCGGTGAAGGCCATGGAGGTGGGACCGTCGAGGGAGATGTGGTTGTCGTCGTACAGGCAGATCAGCCGCCCCAATTGAAGATGCCCAGCCAGGGAGGCGGCCTCCGCCGACACCCCCTCCATCATGTCGCCATCGCCGCAGAGGACGAAGGTGCGGTGGTCCACCACCCGGTGGCCATCCCGGTTGTAGCGGTGGGCCAGCCAGCGCTCGGCGATGGCCATCCCCACCGCGTTTCCGAAGCCCTGGCCGAGGGGCCCGGTCGTGACCTCGACCCCCGGGGTTAGCCCGCGCTCGGGATGCCCCGGGGTGATCGACCCCCACTGCCGGAAGTGCTGCAGATCCTCAAGGCTAACCCCGTACCCGGAGAGGTGGAGTAGGGAGTACAGGAGGGCGGACCCGTGGCCCGCGCTGAGGATGAAGCGGTCGCGGTCGGGCCAGCCGGGGTGGGCGGGGTCATGGCGCAGGAACCTGGTCCAGAGCACGTAGGCCATGGGCGCCGCTCCCATGGGCAACCCCGGGTGACCCGAATTGGCCTTCTCCACGGTGTCGATAGCCAGGCAGCGGACGGTGTCGATGCAAAGCGTGTCGAGGGCGGTCCCGGCCAGGGGCAGGCTGCGCCGCCCGGCCGCCAGCTCGCTCTCTGTGGGACTCACGCCTCCATGGTCGCACGCCCGGGTTAAGGAACGTCCCCACACGCGGGGCGGGGGTAAGCGAGCGACCCGGGCGTCCAGAATGGGGGCGTGGTCGATGGGAACCGTCCCGGGCCGGTCCTTTTCCTGGGGGTGGCCCCCGAGGTGTTGGCGGCCGCAGATGGGCGCATCGTCGCCGTCGGGCGCGATGCGGTGGAGATGGGCGCCGGTGCCCGGGTCGTGGAGCTGGAGGGCCGGGTGCTCCCCGGCCTCGGGGATTCTCACCTCCACCTCCGCGAACTGGTGCGGCTGCGCCTCGATCTCGATCTCTCCAAGGCCAGGACCGCTGCGGAGCTCCTGCGCCGGGTCGCGGCGCGGGCCGGCAGACTGGGGCCGCAGGAGTGGGTGGTCGGCGCTGGGTGGTCGGGGCGCCTCTTCGCCGAGGGGGTGACCCCGAGCCGCCGGGAGCTGGACCGGGCGGCGGGCGGCCGACCGGTCGCCCTGCTGAGCCGGGATGAGCACTCGGTCTGGGCCAGCACCAGAGCCCTGGAGCTGGCGGGGATCCCCTGGCAGGGGGCGGACCCCCATCCGATGGTGGTCGACCGCGGCCCCGACGGTGACCCCTCCGGCGTGGTCCGAGAGGCCGGAGGGGCGTTCCTCCGCCTGATCCCCCGCCCTCCAGCTCCCGCCTACGAGCGGGAGCTGGAGGGCGTGCTCCAGCACCTTTCCGCGCTCGGGTTGTGCTCGGTCCACTCCATGGACCCCCCGGAGACCTACTTCGCCCTGCAGCGCCTCCACGCCCGGGGCCGGCTGCCGCTGAGGATCACCTACAACCTGCCGGCCGACTTGATGGAGGACGCCGGGAGGCTGGGCCTACGGCAGGGCCTGGGGGACCCCTGGCTCCGAATTTACGGGGTGAAGGCCTTCGTGGACGGCTCGCTGGGCAGTGGGACCGCGGAGATGCGAGGCGGCGGTGGAGTGGCTCGCCTCTCCGATGGAGATCTTGGCGACCTGGTCGAGCTCAGCGTTAGGACAGAGCTCAACCTCTGCCTCCACGCCATCGGGGACATGGCCGTCCACCGCGCCCTCTCGGCCCTGCGCGCCGGGGCCGGGAGCTGGCCGGGGTGGCGGCCCCGGATCGAGCACGCCCAGCTGGTCGATCCCTCCGACATCCCGCTCTTTCGCGAGGTGGGGGCGGTGGCCTCGATGCAGCCCCTGCACGCCCCTGCCGACCGGGAGATGGCCGACCGGCTCTGGACGGGGCGGACCGGGCACGCCTACGCCTGGGGGATGCTGTCTCGGGCTGGGGTCCGGCTGGCGTTCGGATCGGACGCCCCAGTGGAGTCCGCCGACCCGATGCTGGGGCTGGAGGCGGCGACCGGATGGCGCAGCCGCGCCGGGTGGCACCCCGAGCTGGCGCTCACCTGGAGGCAGGCGCTGCTCGCCTACACCTCGGGGGTGGCCCTCGCTGGAGGGGTCGAGCGCCAGGAGGGCCGGCTGCGCCCGGGATACCGCTGCGACCTCACGGTGGTGCGGGACGGACGGGTGGTCGCCACCGTGGTGGACGGGGTGGTGCGCAGCGCGGGGCCTGATCCCACTTGACACAGCCGCCAATCTCGGCACTACCCTTCCACTCGGGTCGGGCCAAGACCCTTCCCAAGTCCTGATACCGCAAGGAGGGTCCGGGGCCATGGCCAGCAACGTCCTCACCGCGACAACGGAGGCGGCCGAGGCCGCCAACCCCTACGAGACCGCCCAACGCCAGTTCGACCAGGCGGCGGCGATCTTGGACCTGGACCCGGGGCTGCGCCAGGTGCTCCGGGAGGTCCGGCGTGAGTTCACCGTCAACTTCCCGGTGCGGATGGACGACGGCGGCATCCGGGTCTTCACCGGCTACCGGATTCAGCACAACCTGACGCGGGGCCCGGCCAAGGGGGGCATCCGCTACCACCCCCAGGTCAGCCTGGATGAGGTCAAGGCGCTGTCGATGTGGATGACCTGGAAGTGCGCCGTGACCAACCTCCCCTACGGCGGTGCCAAGGGCGGGGTGATCTGCGACCCGACTCAGCTCAGCGCCCAGGAGCTGGAGAACTTGACCCGCCGCTACGCCAGCGAGATCTCCCTCCTGATCGGGCCGGAGAGCGACATCCCGGCTCCTGACGTAAACACCAACCAGCAGACCATGGCCTGGATCATGGACACCATCTCCATGGAGAAGGGCTACTCGGTGCCCGCCACGGTCACCGGCAAGCCGCTGGCGATCGGCGGTTCCGAGGGAAGGCCGGCGGCGACCGGCCGGGGCGTGATGGTGGTCACCCTGGAGGCCTGCCGGCGGATGGGAATGGACCCCGCTCAAACCACCGTGGCCATCCAGGGCTTCGGCAATGTGGGAAGTGTCAGCGCCGAGCTGCTCCACGGCCAGGGCTTCAAGGTGGTCGCGGTCTCGGACGTCTTCGGGGGGATCCACAACCCGGATGGGCTGGACGTTCCCGCCCTGCTGGAGCACCAGCGGGCCACCGGCAAGGTGAAGGGCTTCGCCGGGGCGAAGGAGGAGATCTCCAACTCGGCCCTCTTGGAGCTCCCGGTGCAGATCCTGATTCCGGCCGCCCTGGAGAACCAGCTCACCATGCGCAACGCCGCCCGCGTCCAGGCCAAGCTGGTGGTGGAGGCGGCCAATGGGCCCACCACCCCCGAGGCCGATGACATCTTCCACCAGCGCGGAGTGGTGGTGGTGCCGGACATCCTCGCCAACGCTGGCGGGGTCACCGTCTCCTACTTCGAGTGGGTGCAGGACCTCCAGTCCTTCTTCTGGGAGGAGTCGGAGATCAACCAGCGCCTCACCAGGATCATGGAGCAGGCCTACCGCCAGGTGGACGAACTGGCCCAGCAGCACCGCACCACCCTGCGCATGGGCGCCTACTGTCTGGCGGTCAAGCGGGTCGCGGACGCCACCGCCGTGCGGGGAATCTACCCCTGATCGGCCGGCCGCTCGTCGTGGCCGCCGAACTGCTTGCGCATCGCCGATAGGACCCGGTTGCTGAACTCGCCCAGGTCGCGGGAGGCGAAGCGGGAGTAGAGCGCCGCGGTGAGAACCGGGGCCGGGACTCCCTCCTCCACCGCTGCGATCGACGTCCAGCGGCCCTCTCCGGAGTCCGACACCCGTCCCTGGAACTGGTGGAGGTCGGAGGACTCCGCCAGTGCCGCGGCTGTCAGGTCGAGCAGCCAGGAGCCCACCACGCTCCCCCGGCGCCACAGCTCCGCCACCTGGGCCACATCGATCCGGTAGCGGTAGAACTCGGGGTCCTCGAGCGGCGCGGTCTCGGCGTCCCCGGTGCGCTGCTCCCGCCCGGCATCGGCATGGTGGAGGATGTCCAGCCCCTCCGCCAGCGCCGCCATCATCCCGTACTCGATGCCGTTGTGGACCATCTTGACGAAGTGACCGGCCCCGCTCTCGCCGCAGTGCATGTAGCCCTGCTCGAAGGGCGCGGCGGGCCCGGAGCGCGCAGGGGTCCTGGGGGCCGCGTCCACCCCGGGGGCGATGGAGGCGAAGATGGGCTCCAGGCGGGAGAACGCTTCCGTCGTTCCCCCCACCATGAGGCAATACCCCCGCTCCAGCCCCCAGACGCCGCCGCTGGTGCCGCAGTCCAGAAGGGTGATCCCCGCTCCCGCCAGCCTCCGCGACCGGCGGATGTCGTCCCGGTAGTAGGAGTTGCCGCCATCCACCACGGTGTCACCGCGGGCCAGCACCGCTGCCAGCCCCTCGATCGTGCGCTCGGTGATCTCCCCGGCGGGCACCATCACCCAGACCGCCCGCGGCGGGGCGAGCTTCTGGGCCAGATCCTGCAGGGAGTCGGCCCCCACAGCGCCCTCGGAGGCGAGTGCCTCCACCGCCTTCTGGCTCACGTCGTAGACCACCAGCCGGTGTCCGTCGCGCATCAGCCGCCGGACCAGGTTGGCCCCCATCCGGCCCAACCCCACCATGCCCAGCTCCATCGGCCCTGCTGTCGCCATCTGCGCCACCTCCGCTGGTCCTGCCGTCCGGGCGATCCGGCCCCCCCTAGGGTATAGGGAGCGCGTCAGCCGCCTTCCGGGCACCCCGCCCGGGAGGTGTGCCAGCCGGAGGCGGCGGTGGTGGGGGCGTACAGGAGGTTGGCCGAGGTGCCGAACACGCACGTCCAGCCCCCGGTGTGCGAGAGGAGGACGGCCAGGGCGCTACCCCTCGGCTGCCACACCAGGCTCACCCGGTACGAGCGCAGGAGCCGCAGACTCCCCTGCCCCCCGGCCACGATCTGGAGGTAGTCGGTGATGATCTGGCGGCCCATGAGGACCGCCTCTCCGAAGATGAACACTCGGTCGGGGGCGCACCCTCGGCCCGCACGTTCGGCATGGTCGATGCGGTACAGGAGCCATCCACTGCTCCCGTACGGGGCCAGCACCCGGGCGGGGGGCCCGTCGCAGATCACCCGCCCCACCGCCACCGGGTAGGCCGAGCTCTGCAGCTGGTTCTCCGGGCTGCTCAACTGGGCCGTCATGCGCGCGGCGGTGGTGAGGACCACCAGGCCCAGGACCAGCACGGTGAACCAGACGGGCGCTGGGGCCCGTCGCCGAGGCCGCAGGCGGAGACCAGAGCGAAGCTCCAGGCCAAGCTGCTCCACGCCGTCCACCCAAAGCGGCAGCGAGAGCACGGCGAAGATGGGGATGTCCCGGACCGCGTAGAGGAGGAGAAGAACCCCCGCCACCGCCAGGAAGAGATCGGAGATCCTGGTCCGGCGCGCCCAGCGGGCCGCCACCACCAGAGAGAGGAGCAGGAAGAGGGCTGGGATGTTCGCCGCCTGGTGGAAATCGGGGGGCTGCCACTCGTTGAGGTTGGCCTGGGCCACGTGGCTCAGGAGCAGCTTGAGGGGGTACAGGTACACCCCCCAGCCGTTGGGGTTGACCATGGCGGAAAGCGCCGCCAGCAGGAGCCCCCCCAGGAGGTCCCGGAGGTGCCGCCACCCG
>JAJZGN010000118.1 GCA_021798435.1 bacterium
CTCCCCCTGGCTGCCGGTGGCGATGAGGCAGAGCTCGCGGTCGGGAATCCGGGCCAGCTCTCTCGGCCCCACCATCTGTCCCGGCTGGACCGGCATCAAGCCCAGCTTCTGGGCGGTGGCGAAGTTGCGCAGCAGAGTCTGGCCGACGAGGCAGGAGCGGCGCCCGGCGAACCAGGCCAGCTCCAGCGCCTGCTGGACTCGGGCCAGGTTGCTGGCGAAGGTGACCACCACCACCCTGCCCTCGGCTCCCGCCATGACGGCCTCTAGCGCCGGCCTCACCGTGGCCTCCGAGGGCGTGAGCCCCCTGTTCGGGGCGTTGGTGCTGTCGCTGAGCAGGAGCAGAACTCCCTCGCGGCCCAGCTGCGCCAGCCGCCCCAGGTCCGGGGGCTCACCTTGAGTCGGGGTCTGGTCCAGCTTGAAGTCGCCGGTGTGAACCACGAGTCCGGCCGGAGTCCAGATCGCCAGCCCGCAGCTTCCCGGCACGCTGTGGGTCGTCGCCAGGAACTCGACCTCGAGGGCACCCAGCCGGAGACGTTGGCCCGCTCGCACCTCCCTCAGGTCGGGTGTCCCGCGGTGGCCCCGTCGCTCCAGCTTGTTGCGCAGCAGTCCCAGCGTAACCCCCGTTCCGTAAACCGGGACCCGCAGCTCGGTGAGGTGGAAGGGGAGCGCACCGATGTGGTCCTCGTGCCCGTGGGTGAGCACCACGGCCCGGAGCCGGTCCCGGCGCGTGAGGACGAATCCGATGTCAGGAACGATGATGTCGACCCCCACCTCCTGCGGCTGGGGGAACCGCAGCCCGGCGTCCACCAGCAGCGCATCGGACGCGCACTCGAGTAGAGCCATGTTCTTGCCGATCTCGCCGACCCCTCCCAGGGGTAGAAAGCGGACGGTGCCGGGCCGGGGCGGGGCCAGCAGTGAGGCCGGCTCAGAAGAGTCCAAGCTGCTCGGGCGGGGCTGGTGGAGGGGCTGCCGGCGGCGCCGCCAGCTGGTCGAGATGGCTCCGCAGCAACTGGAAGTCCCGCTCCAGCACCTCCAGGAGTTGGGAGTTGTAGAGCGCCGCCGCCGGGTGGTAGCAGGGAAAGTAGCTCCTCTCCCCCACCTTCAGAACCTGGCCGTGGCAGCGACTGATCCCCGGCGCCGCCGGAATCAGCCGCTGCAGGGCGTGCCGCCCCAGGACCAGGATCGCCTGGGGGCGGATGATCTCCACCTGGGCATCCAGGAATGGGGCGCAGGCCGCTACCTCCTCCGGAAGCGGATCGCGATTGCCAGGGGGTCGGGACTTGAGGACGTTGGTGATGAAGATGTCCTGTCGGCTCAGCCCGATGCCCTCCAAGAGGCGGGTCAGGAGCTGGCCGGCCGCCCCGACGAACGGCCGCCCCTCCTGATCCTCGCGCTCCCCGGGCGCCTCGCCCACCGCCATGAGACGCGCCGTGGCCGGGCCGTAGCCCGGCACCGCTCGGGTGCGCGTGAGGTGGAGCGGGCAGCGTTGGCACCGCTCCACCTCCTCGGCCACCAGGCGCAGCCGCGCCTCGGGACCGACCGCCGGGCTCCAGTCGCTGTCAGGCACCCGGGGAGCCGTCGCCGGCGGCCCCGTTGGCGCCCTGGTGACCCAGCTCGGTGATGGCCTGTTTGCGCGAGAGGTTGACCCGGCCCCGGTCGTCGATCTCGGTCACCTTGACCATGATCTCGTCGCCGATGTTGACCACGTCCTCCACCCGGTTCACCCGCTGCTCGGCCAGCTGGGAGATGTGCACCAGCCCGTCCTGGCGAGGCAGGATCTCCACGAAGGCACCGAAGGGCATGATCCGGACCACCTTGCCCTTGTAGATGCGCCCCACCTCCACCGACTCGGTGAGATCCCGAATCATGGCGACCGCTCGGTCCATCGCCTCCTCGTCGACGGTGGCCAGGGAAACGGTGCCGTCGTCCTCGACATCGATCTGGCAGCCGGTCTCCTCCTGGATCCGGCGAATGGTCTTCCCACCTGGGCCGATGACGTCCCGGATCTTGTCCGGATGGATGTGGATGGCGGTGATCCGCGGCGCGAAGGTCGACATCACCTCCCGGGGACCGGGAAGGGCGGCCTCCATTTTGTCCAGGATGTGCATCCGGCCGCGCCGGGCCTGCTCCAGTGCCCGCCGGAAGACCTCGGGGGTAAGGCCGCTCACCTTGATGTCCATCTGCAGGGCGGTGACCCCGCGGCGGGTCCCGGCCACCTTGAAGTCCATGTCGCCGAGGGCATCCTCCATCCCCTGGATGTCCGAGAGGATGGCGTAGCGGCTGGAGTCCTGGTCGTCCGTGACCAGGCCCATGGCGATCCCGCCTACCGGGGCCTTGATCGGGACTCCGGCATCCATAAGGGCCAGGGTGCTGCCACAGACGCTGGCCATTGAGGTGCTGCCGTTGGAGGAGAGGATCTCGGTCACCACGCGGATGGTGTAGGGGAACTCGCTCTCCGGGGGCACCATCACCCTCACGGCCCGCTCGGCGAGCGCCCCGTGTCCGATCTCCCTCCGGCCGGGAGACCTGAGGGGACGAGCCTCACCAACCGAGAAGGGTGGGAAGTTGTAGTGGTGCATGTAGCGCTTGAACTCTGCCAGCCCCAGCCCATCCAGCCGCTGCTGGTCGGAGCTGGTGCCCAGAGTGACGATCGAGAGAGCCTGGGTCTGCCCCCGAGTGAACACCGCGCTCCCGTGGGTCCTCGGGAGGACTCCCACCTCGCACCAGATGGGCCGGATCTCGTCGAGCCCCCGGCCGTCGGGGCGGATGCCCTCGCTCAGGATGGCTCGCCGTACCGCGCCCTTGAGGACCGACTCGAAGGCCGCTGAGATGTCCCCGGACCGGTCGGGGAACCGGGACCCCATCTGCTCCTGAACCTCGGCCTTGAGGTCGTCCAGCTGGCGGTCCCGCTGCGCCTTGTCGGCTTCGCGGAAGGAGCGGTCGACCCGCTCCAAGGCCAGCTCCGTCACCGCCTGCTTGATCTCCGCGGGCACCCCCACATGCGGGTAATCGGACTTAGGCCGCCCCACCTTCGCCACCAGCTCGTCGATCATCTCGACCAGCTCTCGGATGCGCCGGTGGGCCCGCGAGAGCGCCTCGACCAGCACCTCCTCGGAGACCTCCTGCGCCCCGGCCTCCACCATGTTGATGGCGTCACGGGTCCCGGCCACGATCAGGTCGAGCTCACTGGTCTCGAGGTTGGGCATGGAGGGGTTCTCGGCCAGCTGGCCGTCGAACAGACCCATCCGCACCGCCGCCACCGGCCCGCCATGAGGGATGTCGCTGATGGCGACGGCGGCGCCGGCGCCGATCAGAGCGAGGATGGTGGGGTCGTGGACCTGGTCAGTGGAGAGCACGGTGGCCACGATCTGGACGTCGTTGCGGAAGTCCTTGGGGAAGAGCGGTCGCATCGGGCGGTCGATCATCCGCGAGGCGAGGGTCGCCGCCTCGCCGGGCCGGCCCTCGCGCCGGAAGAAGGCTCCGGGGATGCGCCCGGCAGCGTACATCTTCTCCTCGTAGTCACAGGTCAGGGGGAAGAAGTCAATTCCCGGGCGCGGGACCCGAGAGGCGGTGGCCGTGACCATCACCACCGTGTCCCCCTGCCGCACCATGACCGCGCCGTTGGCCTGACCGGCAAGCCAGCCGGTCTCGATGGTTAGCTCCGCGCCCTCGAAGGGGCGCGCGACGTAGGTCCGCTCCATTTCTCTCCTTGTCGCCGCCCCAAGGGCCGGTAGCGGCACGGCAACGGCCCAGGGGCGCGATTAGGGAATGGGGACGAGAGCTGAACTTGCGCTCGGCTCAGATCGCCAGTCTCCAATCGCGCCGTCCCGACGACCGGTGGCGCAGCCGCTCCCTTCTCGGAAAGCAGCATCTCGATAAACCGACCGGCCGCGGGCGAAGGCCCGATCTGCCGGTTACTGATCCCGCTCAGTGACGCAGCCCCAGCGTGGCAACCAGCGCTCGGTAGCGGGCGATGTCAGTGCGCATCAGGTAGTCCAGGAGCCGCCGCCGCTTGCCCACCAGCTTCAGCAGCCCGCGGCGGGTGTGGTGATCCTTGGGGTGCGCCTTGAGGTGCTCGGTGAGCTGGCGGATCCGCTCACTGAAGATCGCCACCTGGACCTCCGTGGATCCGGTGTCTCCCTCGTGGCGCCGGTGCTCGTCGATGACCGCGAGCTTGGCCTCTCCGGTGAGCACTTGCGCAATCGCCTCCTCAAAGTCGCCACAGGGCCCGCACCGCGCGGTAGGTCCGGCTCCAGCTGGACCCTGGGTCGGCCCGAGGATACCACAGAGATCCTCGCCCCCGGGGGGCGGGAACGCCCGGTACCGAGAGGCGCCGTCCCGGGCGCGGAAAGGTGGGGTGGCTAGAGGGACTTGAACCCTCGACCTCCAGGGCCACAACCTGGCACTCTAACCTACTGAGCTATAGCCACCGCGCCGGGGGGCAATTATATGGGGAGGGGCGAGTGCGCCTGGAGTTGCAAGCGGGCCCTCCTCCGCCCCCTGGTTCCTGGAGTGACCGGGAGCTGGAGCTGATGCGGCGCTGCCTGCGCCTGGCTCGGGCGGCCGGGCGCCGCGGGGAGGTTCCGGTTGGAGCGCTGGTGGAGAGGGACGGGCGGGTCCTCGGTGTCGGCTCGAACCGAGTCGAGGTGGGTCAGGACGCCTCCCTCCACGCTGAGCTGGTCGCGCTTCGAGCGGCCAGCCATCGGGTGGGCGGCTGGCGGCTGGACGGGGCCACCCTTTACTCCACCCTTGAACCCTGCCCGATGTGCGCCGGAGCCGCCCTCCTCGCCCGGGTGTCCCAGGTGGTGTACGGCGCTCTTGACCCTCGGAAAGGCGCCGACATGAGCGCCTACGACGTGCTCTCCAACTCGAGCGGCAATCATCACCCGTTGGTCTCCAGGGGTTGCCTGGGGCAGGAGTCGGGGGCGCTGCTGCAGGCCTTCTTTCAGCGGCTGCGCCAGTGACCCGGGCGCCCGCGCCCCTCACGGCCCACGCGGTCACTGTGGCCGGCTACCCCGGAGTTGAGGTGCGGCCCGAGCGCCGGACCCCACTGCCACCCATCCTCTGGCTCCACGGGGTGACCAACGTGCCGGCGTACGCCACCCCATTCCTTTTGGAGTTCGCCGCCATGGGGTTCCCGGCCCTGGCCCTGGCCCGCCGGGGTCGGCTCGGGGTCCCGCCCCGGGACCCTCGTTCCATCACCTTCGACGACTACCTGGCGGACTGCCTCAGGGTCTTCGACGCCACAGGGGGCGAGGCAGTGGTGCTCGGCCACAGCCAGGGCGGCCTGCTTGCCCTGAAGCTGGCTGAGCTGCGGCGCCCCCCTGCGGTGGTGCTCCTGGCACCTCTCCCCCCGCGGGGAATCCTGGCCGCCGCTCCCCGACTCCAGACCCTGCCGGCTTCCCTCAGCAGCCTGGGGGCGATCCTGGCCGGGGCCAGATTCCAGCCCACGCTGCGCCAGTCGAGCGCACTCTTTCTCAACAACGTCCCGCGCCACCTTCGTCTGGATGTCTATCGCCAAGGAGTCCCGGACTCCGGCCGCTCCCTTCGCGCGGCCTACGTCCCCGGCGTTCCGGTTGACCCCGGCCGGGTTCTCGGGCCGCTGCTTTGCGTCTCGGGCGGGCTGGATCGCGCCATTCCGGCTGCCGCCGTGAGCCGGGTGGCGCGCCGTTACGGGGGCAGCTGGCTGAACTTTCAGGACTGCGGGCACGAGTTCTTGCATGAACCGCAGGGCCCTCGCGTCGCCCGGGAGATCGGAAGCTGGATCGAGGCTCAGGTCCAAGACCGTGATTCCAGCTGAGGCCGGCGGCAGGCTGGCCTACAATCTTGCCCCCGGGGAGAGGTGTCCGAGTGGTTTAAGGTGCCGCTCTCGAAAAGCGGTGTGGTCCAAAGCCACCGCGGGTTCGAATCCCGCCCTCTCCGCCACCCGGCCCCGGGCGCCCGATTCGCAGGTGGCGCCGACCGCTCACCCTGGAACGGCACGAGCCTCTCGCGCCTTCCGAGAAGTTGCCTCGAGGGGCGGAATGTGCCTCTCCCGCAGCGCCTTCGCCGAGGCGCGGAGATTTTCTCCAAGTCCCCACCGACTTTCCTCGGCCTTCCAGGACTGGACAGGGGCCTTGGGTGACGGGGATCTGATTCTCAGTGGCACCAGGGCCAACGGGCGCATCCCGCACCCGGGCGTGAGGGAGCGGGGAGGCTTTGGAGCGGGC
>JAJZGN010000119.1 GCA_021798435.1 bacterium
TTCGGGTACTTCACCCCGATCCCGCCGATCCCCTGAGAGCGCCGGGGGGCGGCCCTACGGCCGCCCCCCGGCCACCTACCCTGAGCTGGTGGATCTTGGGGAGGCGGGGCGCGACCGGCTGCAGCGCTACCTGGAGCTGTTGTATTCCGCCAACCGGTCCCTGAACCTGACCCGGGTCCCCAGGGACGAAGCGGGGGAGCGCCACCTTCAGGAGTCGCTCTCGCTGCTCACGCTGGCTTCCTGGGAGGACGGGGCGGAGGCGCTGGACCTGGGGAGCGGAGGGGGGCTGCCGGGGATACCTCTGGCGGTGGCCAGGCCAGCGGTGCGCTTTCGCCTCTTGGAGCGCACCCAGAAGAAGGCGCGCTTCCTGGCCCAGGTGGCGGCGCAGCTGGAGCTCCCCAACGTCGAGGTGGTGGCCCAGGACTCCCGCGAGTACCGCGCCGCTCCGGACTTCCGGGCTCCCAACTACCTCGTCTCCCGGGCGGCCCTTCCGCTGCCCCGCCTCATCCCCGAGGTGGCCCGGCTCCTGGCGCCCACGGGGACCGCCCTGCTCCTAATCTCTCCGGGGGCCGGGGCGGAGCCGCTCGAGGAGCTGGCCCGCAGGGAGGGGCTCACCGGGTTCGCGCTGCTCCGCCCGGGCCCGGCAACGGTGCTCAGGCTGCGGCGGAGCGGCGCCCCTCCCTCCAGGAGGCCACGCAGGCCAGCTGGGGAGCCCAACCCAGCGCCCCCTCGTGGTCCGCGTCCCAGAGGCTGAGGTCGGCTCGCATCCCCACCCTGATCGCGCCCCGGTCCGCAAGGCGGAGCGAGCTGGCCCCACCGCTGGTGGCGGCGGTGAGCGCCTCATCCACCGAGAGGCCCAGCTGGCTCACGGCCAGGTAGACCACGAGGCTCATGGAGCCGGCGCCAGAGGTGCCCGGATTGTGGTCGCTTCCCAGGGCCAGGGTGACTCCCGCCCGGAGCAGCTCCCGGGCCGGGGGGAGGGCCCGCATCGAGAGCGCGGTCACCGGACAGAGGGTGGCGGCCACCCCGGCCTGGGAGAGAAGCCCCGCCTCCTTCTCCCCGATCCGGAGCAGGTGGTCTGCGGAGTCCGCCCCGAGCTCTCCGGCCAGCTGTGACCCCCCTGACAGGGCCAGCTCGTCGGCGTGGATCCGGAGCCGGAGTCCGGCCCGACCGGCGGCCTCCAGGATCAGCCGCGCCTCCAAGGCGGTGAAGGCCCCCTGATCGCAGAAGACGTCGCAGGAGCGGGCCCCGAGGGCCAGGGCCCGCGCGGCGCCGGCCGCCACCTCGGCGACGTAGCCGGCCCGGTCGGAGCGGCGCTCCGGGGGCAGCTCGTGGGCCGCGAGGTAGGTTACGGCGAGATCGGGAAGATCCTCCTCAGAGCGGAGGCCGCAGAGCAAGGAGACGGCCGCGAGCTCGTCCTCCACCCTGAGGTGGTAGCCGGTCTTCACCTCCGCGGTGGTGGTGCCGGAGAGCCGCCATCCCTCAAGCCGCCGACGGGTCGCCTGAGCCAGCTCCTCCCAGCTCGCCGCCCTGGTCTCCCGCACCGTCTTGAGGATCCCTCCCCCGCGGGCGGCGATCTCGGAGTAGGCCACCCCCTCCGACCGGAGCTTGACCTCCTCCAGCCGGGGCCGCAGGTAGAGGGGATGGGTGTGGGCGTCGATGAGCCCGGGGGTGAGCAGCAACCCCCCGCAGTCGAAGTCATCCCTCCCCGGGGCCGCCGTCCCGGACGGCTGGATCGCCGCGATCCGGCCGTCCTCGATGACCACCTCCGCGTTGGACCGGGCGGGCTCCCCGGGGGACCAGAGCCGGCCGATGTGGCGCAGGGTGCTCACGCTCCCAGCTCCGCCAGCGACTGCTCCAGCAGGGCGCCCACCCCTCCCAGCCGGAGATGCTCGCCGGCCTCCACCACCAGCTCGCCTCCCACCACCACCAGGCGGACATCCGCGGGGTGGGCGGAGTAGACGGCCTGAGCGACGGTGTCCCCGAGCTCGGCCCCGGCCAGCCGAGGTCCCCCGAGGCTCAGGGAGATGAAGTCGGCGAGCCGTCCCTCCCGGAGCTCGCCGGCCTCCCAGCCCAATGAGCGGCTTCCCCCCAGGGTGGCCGCTCCAATAAGAGCCTCCGGCTGGTGCAGACCCCTCCGGTGGCGGCGCAGCCGCTGGTCCAGCTCCACCGCCCGGGCCTCCTCGAAGAGGTCGATGACCGCCTGGCTATCGCTGCCCAGCGCGAGAGGGCTGCCGGCCCGCTCCAGCTCCAGAGCGGGGCAGATCCCGTCCCCCAGCTCCCGTTCGGTGGTGGGGCAGGCGCAAACAGTGGTGCCGGTCCCTCCCAGGAGCTCTCTGTCGCTCCGGCTGAGGTGGATGGCATGGACCGCGGTGGTCCGCTCCCCCAGGACGCCCATCTGGGCCACCAGCCCGGTGGGGGAGAGCCCTGTCTCCCTCTGGCAGTCCCGGTTCTCCGCCAGCTGTTCGGAGAGGTGGAGGTGGAGGGGGGCGTCCCGCTCCTGGGCCCACTCCCTGACCACCACCATCTCCTCCGGCCGAAGAGCGCGCACGCTGTGGATGGCGGCCCCCAGGATCACCCCGGTGGGGACTGCCATCCGCTCCACCCGCCGGCGCCAGGAGATGGCGTCACCGTCTGAGAAGCGGGCCGCCGGCCCCTCGAGCACGCCGCCCTGGAGGCCCGGCCGGAGATAGCAGGTGTCCAGCAGGGTGAGACGGATCCCAGCCTCCTCCGCCGCCGCGAAGAGCGCCTCCTCCATCAGGGGGCCGGGGTACCGGGCTCCACCCCCGCCGTGGTGGAGGTAGTGGAACTCCCCCACCTGGGTGATCCCGGAGAGCGCCATCTCCCCGTAGGTGGCGCGGGCGAGGTGGAAGAGCTGTTCGGGGGTGATCCGGCCCGCCAGCTGGTACATCCCCTCCCGCCAGCTCCAGAAGTCCCCCGGGCCGGCCGTGGGACGCTCCTGGCTTCCCCTCAGCGCCCGGTGGAAGGCGTGGGAGTGGGCGTTGGCGAGCCCCGGGAGCGTGAGCCCAGGCACGACCCGCGCGCCCCTGGGAACCGGCCGGTCCCCGAGCGGGGTGAGGCTCCTGATCCTGCCTCCCTCCTCCTGGAGCCAGAGCCGCCGCTCCAGCCGCTCCCCGGTCCAGGCGAGCTCCAGCAACCAGCTGGTCACCGTCCCTCCCGCATCGGCAGACGCAGCCCTCGATCTCGGGCCGTCTCCAGGGCGACCTCGTAACCGGCGTCCGCGTGGCGCATCACCCCGGTGCCGGGGTCGTTGGTGAGGCAGCGGGAGAGCTTCTCGGCCGCCAGCTCGGTACCGTCGGCCACCGCCACCAGCCCGGCGTGGATCGACCGCCCGATCCCCACCCCGCCGCCGTGGTGGATGGAGACCCAGGAGGCGCCGCTGGAGGTGGAGAGGAGGGCGTTGAGCAGCGGCCAGTCGGCGATGGCGTCGCTCCCGTCCCGCATCGACTCGGTCTCCCGGTAGGGGGAGGCCACGGACCCGGAGTCCAGGTGGTCCCGGCCGATGACGATGGGAGCCGAGATCTCCCCGCTCCGCACCATCTCATTGAACCGCAGCCCCATCCGGTCCCTCTCCCGGTAGCCCAGCCAGCAGATCCGGGCCGGCAGTCCCTGGAACTTGACCCTCTCCCCGGCCATCCGGATCCAGCGGGCCAGCGACTCCTGCTCCGGGAACTCCTCCAGGACCACCCTGTCGGTGGCGGCGATGTCCTGGGGGTCGCCGCTCAAGGCGGCCCAGCGAAAGGGCCCCTTGCCCTCGCAGAAGAGCGGGCGGATGTAGGCGGGGACGAAGCCCGGGTAGGCGAAGGCCCTCTCGAACCCGCCCAGCCTGGCCTCAGCCCGAAGGCTGTTGCCGTAGTCGAAGACCTCGGCCCCCCGATCCATGAGGTCGACCAGGGCCTCCACGTGCCGGGCCATGCTCTCGCGGCTCCGGCGGGTGTACTCGGCGGGGTCCTCCAGCCGGAGATCCCGGGCCTCCATGAGGGTGAGGCCGGTGGGGAGGTACATCAGAGAGTCGTGGGCCGGGGTCTGGTCGGTGGCCACGTCCACCGCGAACCCCCGGCGCACGATCTCCGGCACCAGCTCGGCGGCGTTGCCCAGCACCCCGATCGACACCGCCCGCCGCTCCCGGCGGGCCCGATCCGCCTCCTGGAGGGCGGAGTCCAGGTCCGGGGCCGCCTGGTCCAGGTAGCCGTGGTCGATCCGGCGCTGGAGCCGCTCGGGGTCCACCTCGATGCAGACCGCCACCCCGCCGTTCATGGTGACCGCCAGTGGCTGGGCGCCCCCCATGCCCCCGAGGCCGGCGGTGAGGGTGACAGTGCCGGCCAATGACCCCTGGAAGCGCTTGGCGGCGACCGCCGCGAAGGTCTCGTAGGTCCCCTGGAGGATCCCCTGGGTCCCGATGTAGATCCAGGAGCCGGCGGTCATCTGCCCGTACATGGTGAGCCCCTCCGCCTCCAGCCGGCGGAACTCCTCGGGGGTGGCCCAGTCCGGGACCAGGTTGGAGTTGGCGATCAGCACCCGGGGTGCCCACTCGTGGGTCTGGAACACCCCCACCGGCTTGCCGGACTGCACAAGCAAGGTCTCGTCCCCCCTGAGGGTCTTCAGGGTGCGGACGATGGCGTCGAAGGCCTCCCAGGAGCGGGCGGCGCGCCCCGAGCCCCCGTAGACCACCAGCTGGTCGGGGTGTTCGGCGACCTCGGGGTCGAGGTTGTTCATCAGCATCCGCATGGCTGCCTCCTGGGGCCAGCCCAGGCAGCTGATCTCACTCCCGCGCGGGGCCCGCACCGGGCGCGGCCCCGAGACCTCAGCACTCACCTCTCTCCCCTCCATGCTGCTGTCGGCCGTCCTCACTCGACAGGGAACCGGGCGGCCCGAGCCGAGAGCGCGTCACCACGGCCCGGGTGCCCCACCGGCCCCAGGTGGAGACTCCCACCCTGCCCGCCCGGCGTCCCGTGCCCCAGCTCCGCCGGTTATACCACAGCTCCCATCTCCCTCGTCAAACATCAAAAGTCAAAGATCAAGCTAAGAGCCCAGGACACCGAGGTACCGCCGACCGTCCGCCCTGGTGTGCCGACCGGGGGGGCCGCCGCGCCCCGGTCGACAGCTCCTAAGAGGAGAATCGGCGATGGTCTGTAAGCTTCGCGGCGGAGCCGGATGTGGCAGACGGACACCGGCCGGCCGGCCCGGAACGCCCGTACGGCTCGGGCACCTTCAATCCCGACCCGGGCCTTGTCACTCAGACCAGAATCACTGGCGGCTGGTGGTGTCGGCGATCACGGGTGGGCGTCAGGAAAGACGGAACTCGGCGCGGTCCTCCGGGGCCGCTGGGCTCGGCGATACTCGATGTCGGCCCAGCTTTTCCCCCAACGGGCAGCAGGCGCAGATTTCCCTTGACCGCGCCCCGTCGGGGAGCGGGAGGCGTCGCACGGTCCGAACCACGGCGGGCGAGCTCGCGGGTCGAAAGCCTCGGTGAGGGCGCGTGGCTAGCCATCCACCTTGGAGGGGGAGAGCTTGGGTCCCCCCATTCGTTTCCCCCAACCTCCTCGTCTCCCCCGACATGGCCCAGGGCCGCGTCCGGGGAGCCCTGACCCTTGACAGATTTCAAGTCAGACTCGTAGGCTGACCGAGCTCGCCGGGTGAGGCGAGTATGGAGGGAGACGAAGGGATCGGCGAAGGGAGGATGGCCCGGCCCCGGTGGGTCGGAGCCATTGGCCCCTGTTGGCTGGTTTTGGCGCGAGGCCACCAGCGGCAGGGGCATGGGACCGAGGCAGCCGGTCTCACCGACCAAAAGCCGGCCAGGGAGGATGGCTTGTGGCCATAGAGACCGGATCGCAATCGGAACCCAAGGTGGACGTCAAGGGCAGGTCCGCATGGCCAGTCGCGCCCGCTCGCACCAGAGGGCGGCCTGCCAGGGTCCTCCGGCGCTTCGAGTTGGCGCTGACGGGGCTGATCTTTGTGGCTGTCGTTCTGGGGCTTGTGTTCCTGGTGCGCAACGTCTTCGTTCTGGCTCCCTCAAGCTTCCCCGCCGTGGTGCAGCCCAGCACCATCTCTGATCTGCACTTTGCCATCTCCGGCGAGGTCGCCGCCGTCGAGGTGTACCCCGGTGAACACGTGCGCCAGGGGCAGGTGCTGGCGACCCAGGACACCACCCTTCTGAAGTTGCGGCTCAGCTACGATCAGGCGACC
>JAJZGN010000120.1 GCA_021798435.1 bacterium
CGCGCCAGGGTCCGACCGACGGCGATATTGCGAGCCCTGCGGGCGACGTACTTAGGATTGCCGGTTTCCAAGCTCCGGCTCACAGCTCTGGCCGAGGCCGAAAGGCGGGCTGCCCGGTAGAGCTCAGTGGTGAGGCTGCGAGACATCAGTCCGGCTCCTCGCGGGCGAAGGCCTCTTCCAGCGCCGCCTGGAGCGCCTGGGCGGCGCGATTTACCTCCGGGAACTTTCCCTCCCCGAACGCCCGGCTGGCATGGACCTCCAACTCGTCCATGAAGACCTCGAAGCGCGCCTCAAGGGCGGCCTCCGAGTCCGTCTCTCGCAGCCAGGCCGCCACCCGCTCAGGGTCAAAGCTGCTGGTGTCCATGGTCGCCTCCCAAGTCCGATCGCGACGTATTTGGGTGGGATGAAGGTGTTGGGGTCTCCCCTCGTAGAGGCTTTCCCGAGGGGGCGAAACGTGGAGTTTGGTAGCTACCCCCGGGGAGGCCGACACCCAGATGTCCCATCCAGGGTCCATCGTATCCGACCTTCGCCGGCGTTGTTGGGCGGTGGCCCGGATGGAAGCTGGCGGCCAGGCGCCCACGAGTGATGGGATCGAGCAGGACCCAGAGGGGCTGCGGCGGCTCCTTGCAGCACCCGGCCCTGACCCTGAGGCGATGCAGGAGCCCCCTTACGGACGGCACTGGTCAGTGGATCCCTGCCAGGTGGCCAGAGCCGGGCTGAACCTGTCCCGACCGCTGAGGCTGATCGCCGTTAAGGCCCAGCGCGTTAAGTAGGCGCAGACAGATGCCCGTCATTTGGCCGACCACTTGGGCAGGAACCGGCTGCCGGAAGCGGGTTCGCTCTCTCAGAGGTGTGCAAGCTTCGGGAGCTCATTCGCTGCCGGGCCAAGCTGGTGGTGCTGGAAAGCGGTCGCAGGTGGCAGATCCATGCCGTGCTGGGGCCGTTGGGGCTCCAGGTGGCGACCCATCACCGGTTCGGTATCCCTGGCCTGCGGCTGCAGGATGACACCTCGCTGCCGCCGGGGTACCTGAAAAGCCGGTGAGCTCGCTGCCTGCCCTGGTCGAGGCCCACACTTCCAAGCTGCGACAACTGGAGGCGACGGTCCAAAGGCGCCTTGGGGCGTACGCCGGATCCCCGACCATCCAGCTGCTCCGGGGAGTCGGAGCGGTCCTGGTGGCCGAGATGGACGCGGTCACCAGCCTTGCCAACGCTGCCGCGCCAGGCTCGTAAGCAGGGTTGGCCCCGGGGCACCGGGAGCCGGACCGCCTCGCCCACCGGGGCGGGATCACCAAACAAGGATCGAAGCTCGTGTGCTGGGCGACCGTGGAGGCCCCACAGCGGCTGGGGGTCTCCCCTCGGCGAGGTGTACTGGGCCGGCTGCGCGAGCGGCATGGCCGGGGCATCGCCCTGGTGGCGGTAGACCGGCCGCCAGGAGAGGTTTGACGCTGGTGTGGGCAGCTCGACCAGCTGACCGGCCGGGTAACCCTTGGGATCGGCGGGGGACGCAGTGGCGGCACTTTGCGGTGCCCGCGCAGTCTGAACGGCAGCCGAGGGAGCCGGATCCCCACCCCGTGGGAGAATGCGGGACATGAGTGAGGGAGGAGCGGGTGGGTCCCTGCCGACGAGGTGGACAGCCTCAACGGTGTACCCGGACATGTGGGCCGACCCTACCGATGACCCCCGCAGCCAGGCGGCGAGTCCAGAAGGCGAGCTCGCGACGCTCCTGGGGTACTTGGCGCATTACCGGATGACCCTGGAGATGAAGTGCGAGGGTCTCGATGCCGAGCAACTCGCTCGCAGGTCGGTTCCCCCGTCGACAATGTCACTGCTAGGCCTTGTGCGGCACCTAGCCGAGGTGGAACGAGACTGGCGAAGTTGGATCGGAGCGGGAGATTCCCTGCCCAAGCTCTTCGGCGCGAGTGGGGCCGACTTCGACGGGGCGGTGGCCGACCAAGGGGAGGTCGACACGTCGGTCTCTATCCTCAAGCGTGAGCAGGCCGCTACGGATGCCACGCTCGCCGGGCACAGGGACCTGAGCGAACAACTGGGGAGACGGTCGATCGCAGTGCGGGAGCTCATGGTTCACCGGATCGAGGAGTATGCACGTCACTGCGGGCACGCCGACCTTCTACGCGAGCGGATAGACGGCCGCGTCGGGCAGTAGCATCGTGAGGTTGGGTCGCCCGCTTTAGAGGGCCATTTCTGGACCGGCACTCCGTACCCTGTGCCAGGCCCTGTCCGCCCGTACCGACCGTGCTCCAGCACCAGCCTCACCGCCCGCTCCCGCAGCTCCTGCGGGTACCTAGTCGTGCTTGTCATACCTCCATCCTCTCAACGAATGGCGTCTCCAACTTTCTCGGGTCGGTTCAGGGACTACGGTGGATGTTGGGGAACGGTGACGCGTCCACGACGCCTGCCCATAGGGCTACTGGGGGTGCGCTCCCGGGATTCGCCGGACACTCCGCCACCGTGCTGGGTCCCGCTGACCAGCAGAACTGATGGGTCCACCCCGGGGCCGCCGACGGGCGCCCGGGGCCGATAATCCAAGGGTAAGCCCATGGCGCCATGGTCCGGGTCCACGACTCGTGAGCGACCGTCTCGGCCAACGCCGGACCGCTGCCAGCCCAGCTCTTCGGTCTGGCCCCGGGCCGGACTCAAAGCGACTTCCAGGATCGGCTGCGAGCCGGCCGACCCCCTAAGTTGACTGCAATTTTGACTGCAACTGGGGCGGTTTGAAGTGGACTACTGCGGTCATAGCTGAACTCAGAATGTGGAGCCGACGGGGAGATTCGAACTCCCGGCCAGCGGTTTACGAAACCGCTGCTCTACCACTGAGCTACGTCGGCCCGGTCCCCGGAGCCCGCCCACTCGCGCCCGCCAGGCCCGACCAGTCTACCTGCTGACCGGCGAAACTCTCCACCGGGCTATTCCGCGGGAGCCGGCCCCCGGGCGGCCCATCGGCTCCCTTCATAGCGTCCGCGGCTCCAAAGGAGGGAGCGGGCAGCGCGCGCGCCCCTCGCCCGCTACATAGTTGCTACGCGATAAGCAATAATCAGGCATGCCTGGGGTCCCCTCCTCCTCTATCGGCCGCGACCCCGTGCCAGCGCGGCCGAGCGACCGGGACCAAGTCTCAGGGGCCAGGCTGCGCGCGGCCATTCTCAAGCTGGGACGGGCGCTGCGCACAACCGAAGTTGGCAGCGCCCTGACTCCGACGGAGTTTTCGGCGCTGGCAACGATCGTCCGATCCGGCCAGATCAGACCCTCGGTGCTGGCCCGGGCCGAGGGGATGAACCCCACGATGCTCTCCCGAATGATCGCCAGGATGACCTCGACTGGGGTGGTGACCAGGGGAGTGGACCCTCACGATCGACGGGCAGTTGTGCTCCAGGCAACGCCGGAAGGTCGCCGTCGGCACCAGGAGCTGCGGGACGCCCGTGCCCGCCTCCTGGAGGCGGCCCTCGAGGACCTGCCCACCTCCGCGCGGCGGGCGGTACTCTTAGCCCTGCCCGGCTTGGAGGCCCTGGCCGACCTGTTGAGTCAGACCGGAGCGTGGCCCGTCCCTTGAGAAACGGCCGAGCGCTTCCTCATGACTGATCGCCCGCGCGCCTGGCTCCACCTGCTCTGGCCGCAGTGGATCGGGCCCAACCTCCGGATCATCCTCCTCGCCCGGCTGACGATAAGCGCAGCCCGCGCCATCGCGGGAGTGGTGACCGCGCTCTACCTGGCGGCCGAAGGGTTCTCCCCGGTCGCCTTGGGCTTCCTATTCTTCGCGGTGACTGCGGCATCGGCGGTTATGGCCACGCTCGTCGGCCTGCTCGCGGACCGTTTCGGACGCAAACCCTTCCTGATCGCCATCCCGCTTCTGGCGGCGATGGCGGCCGTGGTCTACGCCCTCGTCAGGGACCCGGTAGTGCTCTTCGTGGTCGCGGCGGTTGGCACCTTCGGCCGGGGCGCAGGCGCCGGTGGTGGCAGCGTCGGCCCATATCAACCCGCGGAGTCGGCCTTCGTGGCGGAGGCGGCCACCGGGAAGCTGCGGCCTGCGGCCTTCGGGAGGTTGGCGTTCTTCTCCGCGCTTGGGGCCCTGGCGGGCGGGCTGATGGCGGCTCTGGCGCACACCCACCCCCATCTCTCCATGGCCGAAGCCACCGCCGTCTACCGCCCCGCATTCCTGGCGGCCGCGCTCCTCGCCGCGGCGGCCGGCCTGATGGCCATCGGTCTGCGGGAGCCGACTGCCACCGGGCCTCCAGCGCGTGTCCGGCGCCGGGTCCGATGGCCCCACCGTTCGTGGCCGGCGCTGTGGCGCTTTTGGGTGACCAACAGCGTGAACGGTGTCGCTATCGGCATGTTCGGCCCGTTCATGAGCTACTGGCTATACGTGCGATACGGCGCCACCCCGGGGGAGATCGGACTCCTCTTCGCCCTCGTCAATCTCGGGTCGCTGGTCTCAACCCTGGCGGCCGCCCCGATCGGACGTCGGCTGGGCACTGTCCCCGCCATCGTGGCGGTCCGGGCCGTGACCGGGGTGATGCTGGTGCCCATGGTCCTGGCCCCGAGCTTCTGGATGGCAGGTGGTCTCTACCTGATCCGCATGGTTGTACAGCGCATCGGGCTGCCTCTGCGGCAGTCCTTCACCCAGGATCTGGCGGACCCGGAAGAGCGCGCCAGCCTTGCCGCCCTCTCGAATCTCCCCGCCCAGGGGACGATGGCCGGGAGCCAAGTCCTAGCCGGCTACCTCTTTGACGAGGTGGGCATGGCGGCCCCTTTCGAGCTCGCTGCTGTCTTTCAGGTCGCCAACGCCGTTCTCTACGGGGCCCTCTTCGGGCCCTGGCGACCAGGGCAAAGGGACGCCCCGCCAGCCAGCTCTGCAGAGCCTGATGGAGTGCTGCCGACGCCCGGGGCGGGCCTTTGAGCCGCCCGCAGCTCGGTACCAGCCTAGGGTCTCTCCGGCCGGTCAAGGTCTCCCGGGAAGAGGCCGGGCGGAGCCAGGGGCCATGAGCTCAGGGAGTGCGGGGGTCATTGGCGGGCGGGCCGCGAAGGTGCTGGTGCCCGCCGGGGCCAAGTGGCTGTTGGGAGTTCCACGGGGCACCACCGGTGGCCGATCCGACCGTTCACCGGGAGCACCGGGATGCGGAGCCTGACGCCGGCCGCCGTGCTCTCCCAGCCTCGTGCCGTGTATCAGTTTCACCTGCCCCTGCCTTCGCTGATGGCCGCCCCACCGGGAACCTCGACCGGACGCGGGTCGATGGTCCGAAGCGGCCTGGGGGCCGCCTATCGAGGCGGCCCCCAGCCTCTCACTTCGCGGGGCCGGATGCCAGGGTGATGCTGGCGGAGTGGGCGTTGCCGGCGGCGTCAACCCACCCGAAGAGCGCCGTCTGCCCCGGCTTGAAGGCGTGGATCGCGGTCGTCAGTTCGGCCACCGAGGTGATCGGCTTGCCGTTGAAGGAGGTGATCACGTCACCGGCCGCCAGCCCGGCCCCGGCTGCCGGGGTCCCCGGCACCACCGCGACCACCAGAGCCCCAGAGCTCACTGGCGGGTTGTATCCGAAACCGCCGAACCCCCCCTGACCGGCCGCGCTCACATTCTCGGCCTCGATTCCGAGGTAGGCGGGCGGTCCGATCTGGATCGTGGAGCTGGCCTCGCCCTGCTGGATCTGGCTGGCGATGGCGAGAGCCCGGTTGATGGGGATGGAGAACCCCACGGTGGAAGCCGTCTGACCGCTTCCGGTGTCGGCCGCGGTGTTCATCGCGATCACCTGGCCTGCGGCGTTCACCAGGGGGCCGCCGGAGTTGCCGGGCTCCAGCGGAGCGTCGATCTGAATCATCCCGGTGAGGTTCTCCGAGAGCCCGCTCGCCTGGTCGGTGGCTGTGATCGAGCGATTGAGGGCGGTGACCGCGCCCTGGGTCACAGTGGGCGGGCCGGGCAGAGCCAGGGCATTGCCGATTGCCACCACCGCCTCGCCGACCTGGACCGTGTTCGAGTTGCCCACCACCGCGGTGTGGAAGGTCCCCCCGCCCTCGATCTGAACCAGGGCGACGTCCTCGGTGACGTCAGTCCCGACGACCTTGGCC
>JAJZGN010000121.1 GCA_021798435.1 bacterium
CAGCCGTGACCCGAGCCAGGCCCCCACCGGTGACAGCTGCTGACCCCCGGGAGAGGGGCCAGATCCTGCCCCTCTTCGCCGTCCTTCTGGTGATGCTGCTCCTGCCGGTGGCAGCTCTGGCCGTGGACGGAGGGCTGATCCTGAGCCGCCACGCGGAGCTGGTCGGGGAGGCCCAGGCCGCCGCCGAGGCGGGGTCGCAGGCGGTGGACCAGACCGCCCTTTCCCGGAGCGGAACCTTCCAGCTCTGTGCTGCCGCGGACGGAGGTCCGGAGTGCGGCAACGGGGTCGGCAACGTCTTGGAGGTGGTGAACGAGGTCGTGAGCTCCTCCGGCGCCGCGGGGGTGACCCACTGCTCCCAGGTGCCCGCGATCCCGGCGCGAGTTCCCGGCGCCAGCGGGTGCGATCTGGTGGTGCTTTCCCCGTGCGGGGCGGGCGGGCCGCCGCTCGGGGTCGAGGTGACGATTTGGGCGCCAGCGCGGCTCCCTCTGGCCGGGGTTGGCCCTCTGGGCTCCATCAGCCTGCGGGGGGAGGCCACGTCCTGGCTGGCCCATGGGATCGGGGCTACCGCCATGCCGCCGGTGCTTCCCCGATGCTGAGCCCAGGGCCCCGCCGTAGCGTGGCCGCAGCCGAGCCGCCGCCGCCCCCGGAGTACACCCCGCCTGCGACCCTGCCCTGGAGCCCCGGGCGTCCCAGTGCGCCCACCCCGCCCCTCCACCCGTTGCTGGTGGTCTCGGACCCACCACCAGCGACTCCGGAGCGCTCCCCGGGTCGTGTCGCCGCGCTGCATCGGGCGCTTGGCGTGGTCCGCGCCGGAGCGCGCTCTGGGCCCGGACCCTCGGGGCCGGGATCCGGTCGGCCCGGCCGGCTCCCGGGGTTGGTGGTGGTCATGGGGGCTCGGGGCGGCGTGGGCGCCTCCACTCTGGCACTGGACCTCGCCTGGCGTGGTGCCGGCGCCTCCGGAGCCCCCCTCCTGCTGATCGACGCGGACGAGGAGCATCCCGCCCTCGACCTCCTGCTCGGAGCCGCGACCATGGAGGAGGATCTCTGGCCCTCGGCGCGCTTGGACCACGTCCTGCTGCGACTCCCCGACCTGGCCAGCGGGGCCGCCAACCTGGAGCGGCTGCTCTGGGGCGCACCCTCGGAGGGATTCCGGGTTCTCCTCGGACGGACGCCGTATCGGGAGTCCGCCCCCATAGGGGAGGAACACCTCGACTACCTCTACCGCTACCACCTCCGCCAGAACTTCCCGACGATCGTGGTCGACGGCGGGTCGGTGGGACGGGAGATATCCGCGTCCGCCCGCTTCTACGCCTCCGTCGCCGACTGGGTGGTGGTGGTCACTCACGAGGGAGAAACCTGCCTGCGGAGCTGCCTCTGGGCGCTGGAGCAGGTGCTGGCGCTTCCCGGCCGGCGCCAGGTCGCGGTGGTGGCCTCGGCGATGGGCGGGACCGGCGTCGACCTCGCCCTGCGCCGGGTCGAGCGCACCGCGGGTGTCCGCCTGGGGCGACCCTGGGTGCCGGCCTCGGCGCAGCTCGCCAACCGCCGCCGCCGTCCCTTGGCCGAGGTGGATCGGAGGGTCCTGGCGGCGCTCGACCAGATCTTGAACGCCGTGTCGGTCCCGGGTGGCGGCCCTGAGTAGGGCGGTGGCGCTCCTCCGCCGCCTGGACAAGACCTCCCCGGAGCGTCAGAGGGGGGTGGATCTGGTCACCTTCCGTCTGCGCCAGCTGGTGGACGAGCTCGAGTCCGCCGCCTTCGAGCGAGACGAGCTGGCTCTGGCCCGAGTGGTCGCGCCAGCCCTCCTGGCTCGGCTCAGCGCCCACGGAGCGGAGCTGGCCGGCCGGGAGGTGAGGTGGAGGCCAGGGCGCCAGGGGCTGCGGTGGGCTCCGTCCGGCCGAGCGTCAGACGGTGCTGGCAGGGCCTGGTTCCGGGTTCGCTTCGAGGACCTGACCACCCACCTTGGGCCTCAGGGACTCAGCGCCGCCTCGGTGGAGACACGGGAGCTCGAGCTGGAGGTCGACACCACGACCTCTCCCTGGCGCCTCTGGCGGGTCCTGGAAGTGGACGGGCGGTAGGGGCGGCATCACCCGGTCAGGGGGGCGGTGGCGCCTCCAGGCGCCGGCGGAGCTTCATGCCCAGCCCGCACCAGAGCAGGGCCGCGCCCACCATCACCGACCCCGCCGCAATGGCGCCGAACAGCGAGGCCTTCGCGGCCAGCGCCGCGTAAAGCAAGCTGCCCAGGGGTCCGCCCCCGGAGTATCCGAGGGAGTAGAGGGCCAGCACCCGGTTGCGCAGCCCGGGTGGCGCCTCCGCCTGCAGGGTGGACAGCATCGCGCTGTTGGCGGCCAGGAAGCCCAGGCTGATCCCTGCCAGACAGGGGACCGCCTCGGGGAGAGAGGTGACCCGCGTGAGGGTGAAGAGGCTCGCCCCGTACAGCGGTGCGGCCACGATGAGGAGGGTGTGGCGCCGGAGACGCCGGCTGAGGAGGCCGATCGCCAGCCCCCCGGCCAGGGCGCCGAATCCGCCGACGCTGTACATGACCCCCAGGACCTGGCCCCCACCGTGGAGGTGGTAGCGGGCGAAAACGGGCAGGAAGGGCATGTAGCCCACGCCTAGGACTCCCAGCACCCAGCCCGCCGCCAGGACGGAGCGCGCAGTCCGGTCGCGGGCCGCCCAGGTGAGCCCTCCCAGAAGCTCCGCCCTGGCCCCGCCGGTCCGGGCCCTCCGTTCGGGCGCCGGCCAGCGGTTGCGCGCGAGGACCAGGAGGTACGGCAGCACCAGCGCCGCCATGGCGCCGAAACAGGCCGCAGCCCCGGCCGTCCCCAGCAGCACTCCCGCTATCGCCGGCCCCAGGATCCTGGTCAGGCTGCCAACGGTGCCGGTCACCGCGACCGCTCCCAGGAGCTGCGAGCGGGGCACCATGTCGGCCACCATGGCCTGGCGGGTGGGAGCGTCAAAGGCGGTGGCCGACCCGAGGAGGATGGCTCCCAGGACCAGGATCGCAAGCGAGGCGTGTCCGGTCCCCGCGGCCACCGCCAGCGCCAGGGAGATGAGCCCCATGGCGGAGCTGGCGGCCGCCAACACCGCCGGCCGCGGCCAGCGGTCGCCGGCCGCGCCCGCGGGGAGGGCTAGGGCGATGGCGGGGATCCCGTCGGCGGCCCCGACCAGTCCGACCGCCGTCGGCGACCCGGTGACCCTCAGGGTCAGGTAGCCGAGAGCCACCAGCTGCATCCAGGTGCCCAGGGAGAGCGGTGCCAGCCCCCCCAGGTAACGTCGGAAGAGGCGGATGCCAAGGGCCTCGGGCACCAGGCCGCGGAGTCGCGGCGCCCCGCCCGAGGGGTGGGTGGCGGGCTGCGGACGTCCGGGTGCGAACTCCTCTGGCATACTCCAACCTTCGTGGACCACCGAAGCAGTGCCGAACCCGACTGGGCGGAGGACATCTTCCGTGGCACCTTGGTGCGGCTCTCGGCGCCGCGTCCGGGGGATGGGGAGATCCTATCCAGATGGAGCGAGGACGCGGGCTACCGGCGCCGGATGGACACGGATGCCCCTCGGCCCCTGCCGGCTCAGCACTTCGAGGAGCAGGATGCGAGCGACGACCGGGACGGGACCCATTTCGAGTTCCGCATCCGGGCCCTCGACGACGACCGGCTGGTGGGCTTCACCGCGGTCTTCTCCATCGAGTGGCCGAATGCCAACGGCTGGATGGCCATGGGCGTCGGGGATCCAAAGGACCGCGGCCGAGGATACGGGTGGGAGGCGCTCCAACTCACCTTGAGGTTCTGCTTCGAGGAGCTCCAATTGCATCGGCTCAGCCTGGACGTGATCGAGCCCAACGAGCCGGCCCTCAGGTTGTACCGCAGGGCCGGCTTCATCGTGGAGGGGCGGCAGCGGGAGCGGATCCGGCGCGCCGGATCCGCCTATGACCTGCTCTACATGGGGCTCCTGGCGCGTGACTGGATCCGCCCCGGGGTGGGCCAGGAGCCCGCGGCCGGCTGACCGATGCCCACCGACCCGCGGCAGGATTGGGATTCGTATTGGCCCCAACTCGGCCGGCGCCCCGGCACCCAGAGGGTGGGGGACGTCGAGCGGGAACAGGTGACCGCGCAGCTCGCCGACCACCATGTCGCCGGCCGCCTGACCACCGAGGAGCTGCGCACGCGCTGCGAGCTGGCGCTCGTGGCCCGCACCCGGGCGGACCTCGACCGGCTCACTGCTGACCTTCCCCGGAAGCAGGCCGGCCCCGAAGTGCTGTCCTGGCTGGCCCGCCCGGAGGGCCCATTCCCCGGGACACGGTTCGCGGGCTTCTGGGCCCGGGCGGGCGCGCTCTGGCTCGACACCGTGGCCCTGGGTGCCGAATACGCGGCCCTGGGCACGCCCGCCGCCGGAGCCCACCTGGGATATTTGCTCTGGTTGTCTCCGGTGGCCTACTTCGTCGGCTTCTGGGGCTCAGCCGGCAGGACCCCGGGGATGTGGATCGCGGGAGTCCGGGTGGTTCGCGAGGAGGACGGAGGTCGGCTGGGCTTCCGGCGCAGCCTGCTCCGGATCGCCGGCTACCTCGTGGATGTGACGACCGTGGGCGCCGGCTTTTTCTGGGCGGCGGTGGACCGCCGCCGCCAGGGCTGGCACGACAAGATAGCGGGCAGCCTGGTGCTCAGATCGCGCTGAGGGCGGAGAGCCCAGGCCGTTCCCGGGCGCGTCCCACTCCACTTTGAAGCGGCGTCCCAGCCGCCGGAGGCCCACCAGAATGGGCATCCCCAGCAGTCCGACCATGAGAGCGTTGCCGCCGGCCCGGAAGGAGTCGTAGGCGAGGGAGGTCAGGAGGTAGTACCTCCCGAAGCGACCGAGGGCCGCCAGTGGGGCCAGCCCCGGATGCCAGCCCAGCTCGGCTGAGCCGGCGAAGAAGGTCCAGTTCCATATGTCCATCACGGCGCCGTAGGCATAACCCGCCGTCAGCCCGTACGCGCCCAGGAGCAGGATGTCGGGCCAGCCGGGGCGTCGGCCCCGTCGCAGCCCGCCCACCACCCCTGCCCCCAGGCCCACCCAGCCCAGCGCGAACAGCTCGTAGGGCAGCCAGGGCCCGAGCCCTCCCGTGACCAGGGCCGATGTGAGCAGGGAGCCAGCCCCGAGCAGGAAGCCGAACTCCGGCCCCACGGCGTAGCCCCCGCAGAGAACCAAGAGGAAGATGGGGCTGAACCCCCCGATCCCGGTCACCAGGGCGGCCCGAAGGGCCGCGTCGGCGGCACTGAGGGCCGCCAGCAGCGCCAGCCCCCGGGAGTCCAGCCTCCGGGCTCCCAACTCAAAGGCGGTGAGGGCCCCCACCGAGCCGAAGGCGACCAGCAGGGCCGGGGTCGCGGCCGGCAGAGAGGAGCCCAGGAAGGGCCAGAGGAAGAGCCCGAGGCCGGCCAGAGAGATGAGGAGCAGGATCAACTGAGGGGCCCCACCGCCAACTCACCGTCTGCCAGCTCCAGTACCCGGTCGGCTGCCGCCGCGGCGAATTGGTGGTCATTGGTGGCGACCAGTACCGCCGTTCCCCGGCCGGCAAGGTGCTCGAGAGCCGCGAAGAGCGCTCTCCGGGCCGCCGCATCCGCTCCGCGGGTGGGCTCGTCCAACAGGACCAGCTCCGGATCACCCACCAGGATGGCGGCCAGCGCCGCTCGCTGGCGCTCCCCGGCGCTGAGGTCCCGGGGGTCCAGATCAGCTAGCTTCTGCAGGTTGAAGCGCTCTAGGACCGGCGCCCCCGGCGCTGTGAGGCGCAGCCAGCGCCGGGTCTGCTCGACCTCCAGTCGGACGGTTCTCTGGTGGAGCAGCGCGCCCGGCTCCTGGGGAAGGTAGGCGACGCGTGAGGCGCCCTTCCGCACTTCACCTGCCAGCGGCGGCAGGAGTCCTGCCAAGGTGCGCAGGAGGGTGGTCTTCCCCGATCCGTTGGCGCCGGTCAGGCCGACCACCTCGCCCCCGCTCAGCGCCAGATCGCCGACCTTAAGGAGGCGCTGGCCGCGGCCGACCTCAAGCCCGAGAGCCCGCAGCCGCACCGGGCCATTCCCTGTGCCGACGGTGGCG
>JAJZGN010000122.1 GCA_021798435.1 bacterium
CGCTTCCGCCCCCGCAGCCGGTCGGGGAGCGGTGGCGGGGCGCTTGCGCGCAGCTCCGCTGGCGCGGTGCCTGGTTCGTCTGGCCAATTGAGGCTCCCGGTTGGTGGTGCGCGGCGTCCGCAGTTCGGGCGCGGCGCCAGTTTACCCAATGCCCCGGGGGAGCCCGGGTGGAGTCGAGGTGCAGGCAGCGAGCGCCAGGCGGGAGGGGGTCTTATCGGCGAAGGAGGGGGACGAAGCGTTGCCAGCGCCCACTGCCTGCGTGGGCGATGCGTGTGGGGCCACATCTTGTGCCCAGGGAGGATTAAACCACACCATCTTGTGCGGCGCAAGCCCCGTCACCAGATCGTCAATCCACCCCGGGCCGATGCGGATGGGCCGCGGACACGGCCAGCATTCGCGGCGGCCCCAACTCTGATACCGTCCGAGCCATGGGAGGCCTGATCGCCCTGATCGTGGTGGTGGTCCTGCTGGCCCTTCTGGTGCGGGCCACGGTCCGGGTGGTGCAGCAGGGCCAGAAGGGGGTGGTCAAGCGGCTGGGTCGCTTCCACGCCACCCACAACCCGGGGCTCACCTTCCTGCTCCCCATCGTGGACAGCATGACCCGGGTGGACATGCGCGAGGTGCCCCGGCGAGGGGACAAGCAGGACGTGATCACCAAGGACAACGTGGCGGTGGGGGTCTCGGCCACCATCTTCCACCAGGTGGTGGACGTCAACAAGGCGCTCTTCGAGGTGCAGGACTACCTGGTGGCCATCGATCAGATCGGGCGCACCGCGCTGCGGGCGGTGTTCGGGACCATGACCCTGGACGAGGCCCTCTCGGAGCGCCAGAAGATCAACACCCTGCTCAGTGAGCACATCGCCGACGCCACCGAGAAGTGGGGAGTCAGGGTCAACAGGATCGAGGTCCTGGACATCCTCCCGCCCCAGAACATCCTCCGGGCGATGGAGGAGCAGAAGGAGGCGGACCAACACAAGCGCTCGGTGATCCTCAAGTCCGAGGGGGACAAGCAGGCCGCCATCAACCAGGCCGAGGGGGAGGCCCAGGCCAACATCACGAGGGCCACGGCCCAGAAGCAGGCCACGGTGCTGGCGGCGGAGGCCAAGAAGCAGGCCCAGATCCTCGAGGCCGAGGGCCTCCGCGAGAGCCAGCGGCTGGAGGCCGAGGGGGAGGCCTCGGCGATCGCGGCGGTCACCCAGGCGGTGCATGAGGGGCGGGCCAGCAGCGACGTCCTCGCCTACTGGCAGCTCAAGAACCTCGCCCGGCTGGCCGACAGCCCCAACTCCAAGCTGGTCGTGCCCACCGACTTCGCCGGGCTCATGGGAGCGGCGGAGGCGCTGGCGGGAGCCACCCGGAGTAGTGGACAGGAAGCCTCCGCCAACGGCACCGCCGGCGGCGCCTCACCCGTGCTACCCCCGGAACCGCCCCGGCGCAGCCGGCCCAAGGCGGGGTAGGTCGCCCCGGGCTTCGAGGCGGCAGTCCGCATGGTCGGCAAGTGCTGAACGGCATCGAGGCGCTCCTCGGGGAGCAGGGGGTGGTCTCGTCCCCGATTCCCGGCTCGATCCACCTGGGCAGGGTCCGGGCCCGCGGGGAGGACTGGCCGGCGGTCAGCGCCGTGGGGAACCCGATAGCCGTCGGGGAGGTGGTCCTGATCCTCGAGGTCGACCGCGGTCATCTGGTCGTCGCCCCCATCGGGGATCCGCTGCTCTGACCCCGCGCGGCCTCCGGGCCGCTAAGATTCGCCGCCGTGGGCGTTCTGGATTGGCTCCTCGACTCCGACCCGGCCATCCGCTGGCAGGTGATGAGGGATCTCCTCGACGCCCCCGAAGAGCGGGTGGAGGAGGAGCGGGCCAGGGTCGCAGTTGAGGGCTGGGGAGCCCAGCTGCTGGGCCTCCAGCGCCCTGACGGGCAATGGGAGGGGGACGAGCCCGAGTTCACCTCCCCGGAGGCGGCGAGCTGGTGGCACTCGCTGCCCGCCGATCGGCGGGGCACCCTGTTCCCGGAGTGGACCTCGACCTGCTGGAGCCTCTCCCTGCTGCGAGAGTTCGGGCTTCCGCCGCAGAGCGTCCCGGCCCAGCGGGCCGTGCGCCTGGTGGCGGCCCGCTGCCGCTGGGAGCATGGTGGGGAGCCCTACTTCGCCGGCGAGGTGGAGCCCTGCATCAACGGCCGAGTGGTGGCGGTCGGTTCCTACTTCGGCCAGGAGGTGGAGCCGGTGGTGGAGCGGCTGCTGGCGGAGCAGCTCGCCGATGGGGGCTGGAACTGCGAGCGCGAGAACGGGTCGGTGAGCGGCTCCTTCCACACCACCGTCGAGGTGCTCTCTGGCCTGCGGGAATACGAGAGAGCCACAGGGGTGTCGCCCGGCGCCCAGGAGGCCCGCCTGAGGGGCCAGGAGTACCTCCTGGAGCGCAGGATGCGGCGCCGCCTTTCCACCGGCGAGGTGATCGACCCCAAATGGGACCTCTTCTCGTTCCCGACCTACTGGCACTACGACGTTCTGAGGGGCCTCGATTTCCTGCGCCTGACGGGGACCGAGCCCGATTCCCGGGTGGAGGAGGCTGTGGAGCTGGTGCGGTCCAAGGCCGATCCCGACGGCCGCTGGCAGCTCGAGAGCCCCCACCCCGGACGGCTGCACTTCCCCATCGACGAGGGGGAGGGGCGGCCGAGCCGGTGGAACACCCTGAGGGCCCTCAGAGTGCTGAGGTGGGCGGATTCGCGATGACGGGCGTTCCGCGGGCCGCGAGCGGGCAGCGCCGCCGGGCAGCCCGAAAGAGGTCTGCCCCCGTCGCCCCGCCCACTCGCCCACGGATGCTTGACGCCAGCGGCCCGCCTCTCTAGCCTCAGGCCGTTGGAGGAGACTTCAGCGGCCGGCCGACCGGGGCCGTCGCGCCGGCCATCCGCGCTGCGGCGGCTCACCCTCTGGACCGCAGTCCTCGTGATCCTCCAGGTCGCCGTCGGCATGGTGGTGAACCTGTACGTCACGGTGCCGGCCCACCACCCGGGGTCCCACCCCTCGGAGTACTTCTCCGGGTCGCTGCGCAGCGTCGCCTGGGCGCTCAGTTCGGGACCGCTGGCGCTCGCTATCCACGTGGGCATGGGGCTGGCGGCCGCCACCATGGCCCTGGTCCTCGCCGTGCGCGCGGTCAGGGTCCGGGGGGGCTGGGTGGCGGCGCTGTCGGTGGTGGCCGCGGCGATGGTCATCGGGGCCGGCTTCAACGGCGCCAGCTTCCTCGATTTCGGAGCCGCCCTCTCCTCGCTCCTCATGGCTCTGCTGGCGCTCGGATCGCTCACCTGCTACTTCCTGTGCTCCCATCTCCTGGGATCGGGCCCTCCCTCCCAATGACCGCTTGAGCGTCGGGCCGAGGGCTCACCGTCCGAGGGGCGGAGCCGTCGTGGCCGGTCTCTGTTCAGTTCCCCGAAGGAGGTGTGACAACAGGTCGAGGGCCGGGCTGCGAAGGGCCGGCGGTGAACTCTTGCCGCCCGGATGGTCGTGGGCTCCGGATCGAGGGACGGCCGCCTCCCATCAGGGCACGCGAGACCATGGGAACTTGAGGAGGACGGGCACCACCCGGATGCTCGGGACCGGTGGCGCCATCCTCGGGCGCAGCGCGGCCGCGGCCCCAGAGTCCCATCGGGCTCGCAGCGGGTGCGCTGCGACTCCCTCCTGAAGGAGGGCCGGTCCTGACACCGGGCTCGCCCCCTACTAACCGCCCCTGAGGATCTGGCGCCCAAGCCCGGGGATGCACACCTCGGCCTCAGGGCCCCCAGACTGTGAGCCGGACCTCCTCGCCCCGACGGGCCGCCGCACCGGGCGGCGGGACCTCCGCGACGACCGTCCCGAAGAGCGGCCCGGCGGCCAGCCTGTCCACCGAGACCGCGAGATGAGCCCGGCCGAGCTGCCCCAGGGCCTGGGCGAGGTTCAGCCACTCGACATCCGGCACGGTGCCGGGCGTCGTCGGCTGCAGCGCCGGGAGCCGGCCGCTGTGGACCGGGCCCAGCCGCGACAGGGGAGGCGCCGCGTTGAGGTAGCTCGACAGGTAGCCGGAGGGCGGGCTGTAGTCCGGGCTCGATAAGGCGAGAGCTGTGACCACCGGCACGACCACCTCCAGGTAGCCCTGGTGGCGGACGGGCCGGGGCGATGTTGCCGCGGCGGTGGGAGGAGGTGACTGCACGGTGAAACTTCCTGCCACCAGGGCCACGTACGCCCCTTTGACCCCGGGTCCGGAGGTCACCTCAGCGGCCAGTCCGCCGGTCTCCAGCAGCCGCTGGTCGCCGACACGGGTCCAGAGAACGACGGCGGCTCCGCTGCCGTGGCCCGCCGACCAGAGCGCCTGGCGCAGGGCGGCGGCCAGGGCCACCGGCAGTGGCGCCGCCGTCCGGAAGGGTGCGGCGATGAAGACGCTCAGGACCGCCGCTACCGCCGTGGCCGCCACCACCCCTATGGCGGCCCGGAGAAGGTTGCTCCGGCGCGAGGTCGGCCGACCCATCGGGGGAAGTGTAGTCATGGCTGGTCGGCAGCCGACCCACCTGTCGGCTCACGGGCCCCCCACCGGGCAGCGGGCGCCCCTGGTTCCTGGGGCTCCGGCTAGACGTTGAAGAGGAAGTGCATCACGTCACCGTCCTGGGTGAGATAGTCCCGCCCCTCCAGCCGGCGCTGGCCGCGCTCTCGAACGCCCGCATAGCCGCCGGCCGCCACCAGCTCGTCCCAGCGGCAGACCTCGGCCCGGATGAAGCCCTTGGCGAAGTCCGTGTGGATGGCGGCGGCGGCCTCGACGGCGCTGGCCCCCTGGCGCACCGTCCAGGCCCTCACCTCCTTCTCCCCCGCGGTGAAGAAGGTGATGAGGGAGAGGGCGCGGTAGCCGGCCGCGCTCAGCTGCCCGAGGCCGGTCTCCGACAGCCCCAGTTGGGATAGGAACTCCTGGGCCTCGGCGGGCTCGAGTTCGGCGAGCTCCGCCTCCAGCTTGGCGGACACGGCGACGAACTCCGCACCCGCCTCCAGCGCCAGGTCCCGCACCGGCAGCGCCGCCGCCGGGAGCTCACCCTGGAGGGAGTCCTCGTCCACGTTGCCCACCACCACGACGGGCTTGGCGGTCAGCAGCTGGAACTCGCGAAGGAGCGCCGCCTCCTCCTCCGCCACCTCGATCCGGCGGGCCGGCCGCCCCTTCTCCAGCTCCTGCCTCAGCCGCTCGATCAGCTCCACCTCGGCGCGTGCCTGCTTGCCCCCCGCCCCCGCCCTGGCCACCCGGCCGACCCGATCAAGGCGGCGCTCCAGGGTCGCCAGGTCCGCCAGCGCCAGCTCCAGCTCCAGGATCTCCAGGTCCCGGATGGGGTCCACCTCTCCCTCGACGTGGCCCACGTCGGTGGCCGCAAAACAGCGCAGCACGAAGGCGATGGCGTCCGCGCTGCGGATGTGGCCGAGGAACTGGTTGCCCAGCCCCTCCCCGCGGTGGGCGCCGCGGACCAGGCCGGCGATGTCGGTGAAGGTCACGGTGGCGGGGATGACCCGCGGGGGTTGGAAGACCTGGCTGAGCCGCTCCAGGCGGGGGTCGGGGACCGGGACCACCCCGGTGGAGGGGTCGATGGTGGTGAAGGGGAAGGCCCCTACCGCTGCGTGGGCCCTGGTGAGGGCGTTGAAGAGGGTCGACTTGCCCGCGTTGGGCAGCCCCACGATCCCGACCGAGAGGCTCAACTCGCCCGGTCCCCATCGAGGCCGAGCCGGGCCAGCGCCGCCGCCAGCCCTCCGCGCCCCGGTCCGGGAACCAGAAGAGACGCCTGCGCCTTCACCTCCTCCGCCGCCCCCTCCACCGCCACGGCGGTGCCGGCCGCCCGGAGCATGGGCAGGTCGTTGGGAGCGTCCCCCAAAGCTATGGTCTGCTGGCGGTCCACCCCCAGGTGGCGGCAGAGCCAGAGCAGGGCCTCACCCTTGTCCACCCCCCGGGCCGTGATCTCACAGAATCCCACCAGCGACCTGGTCACCTCGGCCCG
>JAJZGN010000002.1 GCA_021798435.1 bacterium
GCAGCGGCGCGTCCGGGCCGTCCCCGAGATCATGGTGCCGCTCGTAGGGCATGCCGAGGAGCTCCGCCGCTCCCGCTTGGTGATTGATGCCACCCTCAAGCAGGTGGCCAAGGAGCAGGGGGTGCGATTCGAGACCAAGATCGGGACCATGATCGAAGTCCCGCGGGCGGCGCTGACCGCGGGGGCCATCGCTGCGCACGCCCAGTTCTTCTCCTTCGGTACCAACGACCTGACCCAGATGACCTTCGGGGTGTCGCGGGACGACGCCGAGGGCAAGTTCCTGGGCCGCTACGTCGAGGACGGCATCCTCCCCTCCAACCCCTTCGAGCACCTTGATCCCGAGGGGGTCGGGCGCCTGATGGGGCTGGCGGTCCAGGAGGGGAGGGAGTCGAGGCCGAACCTCGAGGTGGGGATCTGCGGGGAGCACGGTGGGGACGCCCAGTCGATCGCGATCTGCGAGCACCTCGGCCTGGACTACGTCTCCAGCTCGCCGTTCCGGGTCCCCGGGGCCAGGCTGGCTGCCGCCCAAGCCCGGCTCGCCGACGGGGCAGCCAGGGACGTCTGACCGCCCGGGTGGCCCGTCCCGCTCGTCAAGCGGGCTGGGGCCCCGGCGGCGGGACCGCGAGGACCGAGTCCAGCTAGCGGCGCCACGGTACGGCCCCCCAGCCGCGGTCCCGGGCGGCTTCGCCGGCCAGCCGGCACGCCTCGTCGACTCAGACGATCGTGGCGGCAAACCGTGGGGACACTCGCAAGCGGGCCACCAAGACGAGGCGCCATTCCTCCGTCGCGCTGGGTCCCCGAGGCGGTGGACAGCCCCCTGGGAGGTCGACCGGAGGCGGGCCGCGCGCCCATGCTCCGGTTGCGGGGCCGCCTCAACCACCCCGCCTGGGCACACGAAAGGCACGGTGCCATTCCGCCCGCTCGTTGGCGCCGAGCTCCGCGGCCCGCGCCCTAGGGTCCGGTCAGGACCACGCCTCCGCGAGCGTCCGCTTCGGGACCGCCGCTGCCCCGCAGGGGCGCCGGGCCGTTACCTTTCGAGATGCCTGCCAGCGCTTCCGGGAACGGTTCGTCCGCCACTCCCTCGTCCCGTTAGGGTCTGAATCGACTCACCCCTGAGCGACGAGGCTGCTCCCTGATTCTCACACTTGTCCCTCGGCGATTTCAGGTGGAGAGCGCAATGACCTGGTGAGAATCCGGGGACCGGAATCACAGTTGCAGTGACTTTGGGGTCAGGAACTCCTCGATCCCATATCTGCCGAACTCCCGGCCATATCCGGACTGGCGGACCCCACCGAACGGCGCCTCGGTGCTGAAGGCCCCGCCATTGACCTCCACGGTCCCTGCCCGCAGCCGCCGGGCCACGGCCAGCGCGCGCTGCTGGTCCGAGGACCAGACCGCGCCCGCCAGTCCGTAGGGCGTCCCATTGGCGATCTCCAGGGCATGGTCGTCTCCGTCGTGACCGATGATGCACAGAACGGGGCCGAAGATCTCCTCCTGGGCGATGGTCATGCCCGGGGCGACGTCTCCGAAGATGGTTGGCTGGACGAAGTAGCCGCGTTCCCGGCCTGCGGGCGGCTCGGCCCCCCCGCATACGAGCCGGGCCCCTTCCTCGATGCCGAGGCGGATGTAGCCGCGAACCCGCTCGAGCTGGCTCTCCGAGGCCAGGGGCCCGAGCCGGGTCGCCTCGTCCAGAGGATCACCGGGCACCAACTTGGCGGCGGTCGCTGCGGCCACCTCTTCCGCCTCCCCGATGCGGGCGCGGGGCACCACCAACCGGGTGAGGGCGGTACATGTCTGCCCCGAGTTCAGAAACGCGTTGTACACCGCGAACTTGGCCGCCGTCGCCAGATCCGCATCGTCCAAAACCACGCTGGCCGACTTGCCCCCCAGCTCCAGGGTGACCGGCCGCACCAGGGAACCTGCCAGCTCGGCGATCCGCCGCCCGGCCCTGGTGGAGCCGGTGAAGGAAAGCTTGTCGACCAGGGGGTGGGTCACCAGTGCCTCACCCGTGAGCTCGCCTCGCCCCACCAGCACGTTGAGGGCGCCTGGAGGCAAGCCGGCGATCCCCGCGGTCTCGGCCAGGATGAAGGCTGTGAGCGGGGCGACCTCGCTGGCCTTGAGAACCACGGTGCAACCTGCGGCCAGGGCCGGAGCGACCTTGGCCACCACCTGCTGGAGGGGGTAGTTCCACGGGGTGATGGCCCCCACGACGCCGACTGGCTCGAGGGCCACCAGGCAGTTGCCGACCTGTTCGGTCAGGGCCATGGAGGCGAGCGCGTCCCTGGTGTGAGCGAGAATCGCCAGCGGGTTGCCCACCTGGATGGAGCGCGAGTGGCGGATGGGGGTGCCCACCTCCCGGCTGATCGAAGTGGCGAACTCCTCGGCACGCCCCTCGATCCCCTGGTGCCAGCGGCCGAGCGCGGCGGCCCGTTCGGCGGGTGGGGTGGCCGCCCAGGCTGGCAGCGCCCTTTGCGCGGCCTGGACCGCACGCTCGACATCGGTCGCAGCGGCCTCCGTCACCTCGGCGAGGACCTCGCCGCTGGCGGCTTCGAAGACCTGGATCCGCCGCTGTCCGTCAAGCTCCACGAACTCGCCGCCGATGTAACCACGGCGGACGTGCTGGTCCTCTACCCTCGCTGCCATAACCAGAATCCCTCCCCTCGCAGACGGCGGCCCGAACTTGAGGTACCGGGGCCCGGGAGATGGCCGGCCGGAGCCGGTTCGAGCCGCCGGGAAGTGTAGCAGTCCCCCCTTCGCGGTCAGCTCACCGTAGAATGGCCGCAAGCGGGGAGGCAGAATGAGATGCCGAGGCTCCTGGGACCCGACCCGGACGGCGCCGAGCTCGCGACGGTGCGCGCACTTCTGGTCGCGCCCGCGCGCCCGGTGCCCCACTGAGATGAGGGCCCCACGCCAACTCGCACCGTGGCTGGGAAATTCCGCGATCGAGGCCGTCGGGCAGGTGACCGAGCGCAAGCCGCCGGAGCCCCGCAAGCGGCCGCGGCTCACCTTCGGTGGTCGGCGCCGCCAGCTGCTTGATGCCAGTCTGGCCGCCTTTGTGTCGCACGGCCTCGACCTCACCACCATGGACACCATCGCGGCCCAAGCCGGGGTGAGCAAGCCCCTCGTCTACCGCCACTTCCCCAACCGCTTTGAGGCCCTCCTGGCGGTGGTCAACGACCAGGCGGACAAGTTGCTGGCGACACTGGACCTCGAGGCGGGTCCCAGCCTGGCCCAGCTCATCGAGTCGTACCTCAGCTATGCCGAGAGCTCCCCGGCGGGCTTTCGCTTCCTCTTCCAGGTGGTAAACGGCAGTCCCGGTGCGGCCCGGCGGCGGGTCCAGTCCCTGAGGACCCTTCTGGAGGACGCGGTGTTGGGAGCGGTGCTGCGCGAGGCCGAAGCCAGCTCCGAACTCGGAGAAGCGGCCCGGGCCTCCGGAGTGGGGACCCTTCTGCTCTCGATCCTGGAAGGGGTCGGGGGATCGCTCCGTGACGGCGACGACGCCTCCGGTCGGGCGCTGGCCCTGCGCAAGCTTCTCGATCCCGCCTGGATACTGGGAGCGATGTCCGACTCGCGCCCGAAGGTCCCAGAGTTGACCGACACCCTCTTCCCGCCCGGAGTTTGAGCGCGGGTCAGAGCGGTCCGGAGCTCCTGGAGCCGGTCGGGCCGACGCGTCTCCTAGGAGGGCCGGGGTCCGGCAAGACGAGGGCTCTTGTGGAGCTGGTCGCCCGCGAGCTGGCGCTGGGGGCAGACCCGTCGCGGGTGGTCGTGGTGGTCCCGAGCCGGGCCGCCGCCCGGGACTTCGGCCGGCGGCTGGAAGGCGGGCGCCGGGGGACGAGTCGGACCCCGTTGGTGATGACCCATGAGCGGCTGGCCCGCTGGGTGCTGGAACGCTCGGTCTCCGAGCCCGAGCTGGTCCTCGGCCCGGTGGCGGAGTGGATCGCGATGCGCCAGGCGGTGGAAGAGTCCCGTCCCTTGCTGGGGGAGCTGGGGCGCCTGGCGGACGTCCCCGGTTTCGTCGACGGCCTCCTGGACCTTTGCGGGAGCTTCAGCCAGGCCCTGGTGCCGCCCGGGCTGCTCGCCTCCCGAGTCCGGGCCAGCGGCGGCATCCTGGCCCAGGTCACGGTCGTGGCGGCCAAATACCAGCTGGCCCTGGACCGCATGGGGGCGATGGACACCAAGCAGCTGGCCGGAGCTGCCCTCGGCTGTCTCCAAGCCCACTCGGGTGACTGGGCCGGGTACGCCGACCTCCTGGTGGTCGACCAGGCGGAGCAACTCAGCCCGGCGCAGTGGTACCTGCTCCGTGAACTCGCTGACCATTTGGCCCCGCCGAACCGGTTCGTGCTGGCCGGGGACGCCACGGTGGCCGGGGCCGAGCGGCACGGGCCATCGGTGCGGTGCTTCGAGGAGTA
The DNA here is from genome assembly GCA_021798435.1 of bacterium. Classification (GTDB taxonomy): domain Bacteria; phylum Chloroflexota; class Dormibacteria; order Aeolococcales; family Bog-877; genus JAJYXT01. The sequence goes on from JAJZGN010000002.1 coordinate 4,410, forward strand.
CTTCCTCCGAGAGATGCACCCTCAAGAGCTCGTGCTGCCGGGAACTGGCCCGGCAGTCGCGCTGGCGACCACGTGGGGCATAGCCGCGGAGGACGGGCCGCCCCCGGCGGGGGCCGTCGGCGCCCCTTCAGCGTCGGTCCGGATCTGGCGGGCCACGGACGAGACCGAGGAGGCATACTCCGTGGCCCGAGAAATCCGCCGGCTGCGGCTGGAAGAAGACGTGCCCTACGATCAGATCGCGGTGGTGTCGGCGGGCGGGGCTGTGCTGCTCCCCTCCTTGGTGCAGGCACTCCGCTCCACCGGCGTCCCGGTGCGGCTGGAGATGAGCCCCTGGTCCGGCAGCCCCGTGTTCAGCCAGCTGTCCGCGTGGCTCGATGCCCTCTGCAATCCCGAAGACGACAAACGGGTCTTGGCGGCCCTTCACGCGGGCCAGGGCGGGGTGGGCGAGGTGGACAGCCTCCGGCTGCGGCGATGGGCGGCGCGGAGGCGGACCAGCGTGGCGAGTGCGCTAAGGAGCGCCGAGGTCGGCTCCAGCGAGGGTGCCCTGGGGCTTCTTCGGCGGCTGTGGATTCGGCTGGGAGGCGGCGACCCTGGGCTCGCCGAGCGGCGGCTCACGCCCCGGGAGTTCCTTGCCGTCCTTGGCGTCCTCGAGGTGGAGCTGGGCCTCTCCGACCTCGCGCTGCATGAGTTCGCCTCCGCCTCCGCGCTGGCCCGCATCAACCTGTCGATCGGGGATGCCGGCAGCGCCCGCGAGCTGCTGTCCCTGGGGCCGGCCCCACTTCGAGAGTGGGCGCACCTCCTGCAGCTGGCCGCCCGCAGGTCGGGATGGGACGTGGATCGGGCCCCGCGGCCCGACCGGCCCGAAGTTACGTTGGTCACGCTGGGGCAGGCCAAGGGGCGTCGCTGGCCACGGGTCTTCCTGGTGGGAGTCGCCGACCGCTACCTGCCCGGACCCGGGCCGACTCGTGAGCTGCTGACGGGTGAGGACAGGCAGCGACTAGCAGAGCTCGTGCCCGAGATGGAGGAGGTTCTGGCTCCGGGGGACCGGAGCGCCCAGGAGCGCCGGAGGTTCCTAATGGGGATCTCCCGTGCCGATGTCCAGCTGACCGTCACCTGGGCTGCCCGGTACGGCGAGGACGAGGTGGGGAGTTCGCGGTTCGCTTCCGCCCTGGAGGCGGTGGGGGTGGCCGCCGGCCCGGCACCGCTGGTCAAGAGCGTGACCCGGGCGGACTGTGTGGCCCAGCTGGCGGCTGCCATCCCGCATACCCAGGGCGCGGTGCCTCCGGATGTCCCCCAGGAGGCGCTTGACCTGGCCGATCTTCAGCTGCCGTGGGAGCCGACGGCCGCGGCGCCGGTTGGCGACCAGGCCCAGCTCAGCGCCACCAGCGTAAGGAGATGGCTCGCCTGCCCCCGGCAGTATCACTTCCACCGGCTTCGACTCCCCGAGGAGCGCACCGTCGAGTCGGTCCTTGGGAATCAGGCGCACCGACTGCTGCAGCTGCTGTACGGCGACACCGCCGCTCCGGCGGGAGAACCCGAGCAGTTCCGTGCCAAGGGCTCATTGCTGATCCGGGATGAGCTGATGCCGGAGGCCAGGGAGTGGCTCTGCGACCCCCTGGCCGCCTCCTCCGTGGACCTCTCGCTGCGCGTCATTTTGTCCCGCTGGGTGGATCGTATTGTGGTGGAGGGTCCTGAGGTGGTGGGAGGGCCGGTCGCTCAGGAGGTCCCCTTCGCGCTCCAGCGGCAGGGCTACCTCCTAGCCGGCCGGGTGGATGCGCTCTGGCTGCATCCTTCCGGTGACCTCGAGTTGGTGGACTTCAAAACCTCTCGGGAGACAACGAGCAGCGCGGCTCTGGCCAGCTACATGTCCGGTGCCGAGGGCAAGCCGGCGCTCGACTGGCAGCTCCCGATCTACGAGCTGGCGGCCAGCTCGGGGGCTCTGGACTCGGCATCCCAGGGCGCACGCCCGCGCTTCGTCCGCAACTGGTACCTGGCCGTTCAGCCGAGCTCCAAGTTCAGGACCGGCCTCGTGGTGCGCGGCTTGGCGGTGGGGGAGGAGTCGGAGCGCACCGCCTGGCACGATGCCCTGCTAACGCCGGAACTTCGCCGCCACTTTGGGGAGTGGTTGGACCGGGAGGCGCGATCGATCCAAAACGGTATTTTCCCCGCCGCGCCGCGCCACGGAGTCGGGACCTGTCTCAGCGAGGGCGGTTGCCCCTTCGCGAGCTGCTGCGACGGGGAGGGAAGCGTCGGCACGGGACCGGGTTCGTCCCTGTGAGCCGGGAGATCCTGGAGCGGATCTTGGAGGATCTGAGCCCGGCCCAGCGGGAGGTGGTGGCCCAGCTCCATCAGGGCCCGGTGAAGGTGGTGGCCGCGGCCGGAAGCGGGAAGACCAGGACCATGGCGGCCTTGTACGCCAGGGGCCTGGTGGACGGCATGACCCCCGGGCAGATCCTGGCTGTGACCTTCACTAAGAAGGGTGCCGCCGAGCTCCGGGAGCGAGTGGCGAGGACGGTGGCCAGCTTCCCCTCGCCGCCGGACCTTGACTCGGCGTGGATCGGTACCTTCCATCAGCTGATGTATCGCCTCCTGGCGGAGCACTGGTACGAGGCCAAGGTCGGCCCGGAGCTTGAGCAGCTGGACGAGATCGAGGCCCGTCAGCTGCTGCAGGAGGCTGGCCAGGTGGTCCGCAGGAGATTGGCCGACAGTGATCTCGGGCCCCTGCCGCGCCTGGTCAACGGTAGAGACCTCCTCCAGATCGCCAGCTCCGCCGAGGAGGCGGTGAGGCGACTCCGCTCGACGGCGCTAAGTCCTGAGGACTGCCTGCGGCTCTCCACCGCGGCCTACGGCGCGTCTCCCTTCACCTCCGACCCGGACGGTGAGCTGGCTGTCCACCGCCTCGGCCTCCGGCTCACCCAGGAGGTCTGGCTCGAGTACGAGAGGCGCCTCGGGTCCCTCAACGCCACCGACTTCGACGGCCTCCTGAGGACAGCGCTCCAGGCGCTGCGATCGGGGCCCGCCCTCAAGGCCTGGACGCAGCAGAACTTTCGGCTGGTGATCGTGGACGAGTACCAGGACACCAGCCCCCTCCAGGTGGGCCTGCTGTCTGAGCTCTGGGGCCACCGGCAGGAGCGCAGCTACGTCGTGGGCGACCCGAGGCAGTCGATCTACGCTTTCCGGGACGCCCAGCCCGGGGTCATGGAGGGGCATCCCGGCCGGCTGTATCCCCTGGCCCGCAACTACCGCTCCCTGGCCCCCATCCTGGCGGCCGCGGAGGCGGTGCTCCGCACCGAGCCCCAGTTCGCCGAGGACCGGCCCATGGAGGTGGGAAGGCCAACGCCGGACGGGCACCCGGTCCTCCTCGGCCTGGCCGCCCATCCAAAGCTGGAGGCGGAGGGGATCGCCGACCTGATCCGGCGCCTTCGCGATGAGGGGTTGGTCCACCCGGATGGGAGCGCCCAAGAGGTGCGCTATCAGGACGTCGCCATACTCGCCCGCACCCTGGGCAGGATTGGCCCCTACCTGGAGGATGCCTTGCGCGCACGGGGCATCCCGTTCGCGGCCGCCGCCGGCGGGCTGCTGGAGCGGCCCGAGGTGAAGGACGCGGTGGCTCTGCTGCGGGCGGTGGTCAACCCCCTCGACGGACAGGCCTGGGTGCGGGTGCTCCAGGGGCCGCTCTTTCGGGTCCCCGACCAGGAGCTGGCCCTGATGCTGGGCCGCCCGCGCGAGGAGGCCGAGCCAATGCTGATGCGGCTCCGCCGCGGCCTCGCCTCGGTGGAGGTGACCCCTCCGGTGCGGCGCCGGGTGGAGGCCGCCATCGACGTGCTCGCCGCCGGGGCGGCCGCGGCAGAGCTCCGCTCGGGCAGCGAGGTGTTGTCTCTTTTAATGGAACGTTCCCGCATGAGGGTCTACCACGACGCCCGTCGGCGCCGGGGAGAAGCGGACGGCGCCCGGGCCCTCGCCTCCCTGGAAGCGCTGAACCGCGTGGCGCTGGAGGCAGAACGGGGGGGGAGGTTCGTGTCCGCCCAGGAGCTGGTCGTCAGGATCACCGGCCTGGAGGAGCGTGGCGGGCGCCGGGAGCCGGCGCCGGCCGAGGGCGACCAGGTGACTCTCAGCACCATCCACGGGGCCAAGGGTTTGGAGTGGCCGGTGGTGGTGCTGGCCGACTGCCGCCCGTTCCATGCCCAGGCCCGGTCGGGACCAGTGCTCTGGGACGCGGAGGCCAGGGCCCTCGTGGTCACCACCGCCGGAGGTGGTCACACCGCGGCCAGGGAGCGCTGGGAGGGGACGAGGGCGGCGCGGGTGGAGCGCGAGGAGCGGACCCGACTGATCTACGTGGGGATGACCAGGGCCCAGGATCTGCTCGTGGTGACGACCACCCGGGCCTGGCGCGGGAGCCAAGGCGCCACCCTGGACGAGCTGGTCGATGAGCTCTGGAGTGGGACGGGTGGCACCGGAGAGTTCCGCGAGCTGGTCGCCGGGATGGCCGCGGGTGTTCCGTGGGTGGGGCGTCTCCCCGGTTTCCCGGAGGCGGTGACCTTGCCCTGGGGGCCCCCCGCCCGGATCGGATCTCCACCGGCCCCGGGGCGACCGCGGATCAGCCTGGAAGCGGCGCTGGCGAGGTGGCGGCAGGTGGAACAGCTGGACGAAGAGGGGTGGGATCACGGCCAGCGCCCTCGGCCCGAGGTCAGCTACAGCGCGCTGGAGACTCTGGAACGGTGCCCGAGGTGGTACTGGTTCGAGCACGTGGCCCAGTTCAGGGTGGGGGAGCTGGAGGAAGGGGCCGTGAGCGCGGCCCCCCGGATGGGGATCTCCGCGCACCGCGTCCTGGAGCGCTTCCACCGTCGCCATCCCGCCCGCGGGCCCCGCCCCGGGGAACTGGTCGAGATGCTTCGGAGTTCTGGCAGCAGCTCCGGTGAGCTCGAAGCCATGCTTGAGGCCTACGCCGCGCTTCCTGTCGCCGCGCTGCCCACCCTGGGGGTGGAGATTAAGTTCAACTGGCGGGGATGGGGGCCGGGAGATCTTCCCGACCTGGTTGGGGCGATCGACCGGGTGGCGCTGACGGTGCGGGGCGAGGCCCTGGTGCTGGACTACAAGACCGACCGGATGCTCACCCCCGCCTCCCTGGAGAGGCATGGCCGCCAGCTCCTCCTCTACTCCATGGCGGTGGATGGAGGCCTCCTCGGGAGCTACCGGGCGGCTCCGCCGACCCTTGTCATGTTGCGCTCGGGGGAGCTGGTGGAGGTGGACTCGTCGTCGGCGGCCCGCGATGCCGCTCTCAGCTGGGCGGTCGGCCTGGCGCGGAGGGCGGCCCGGCCCGAGACCCTCTCGGCGGTGGGGCACTCACCGCTGCCGTGCGGCGAGTGCCCCTACCAGTGGTTCTGCCCCGAGCGGGATGGTGTCACCGGCCGCGGCCAGCTCCCTGTCAGCGAAGGTTGAAGAGCTGAGGCAGCCTCATGGCCAGCCCCATGTCCCCCTTGACCTTGAGCTTCCCGGTCATGAAGGCCACCGTCCCGTCCAGCTTGCCGGTGAGCATTTTCACGAAGTTTTCGTCGGCGATGGTGAGGGTGATGTTGGGAGCCTCGGCCTGACCCTCCTCCACCTGGCATGCCGAGTCCTTGACAGTCACGAACCAGTGCCCGCCCTGCTCGCCGCCCACGTCCCACTGGAATACGGCGGTCACCCCGGCGGCCTTCTCCGGCTTGAACGCCGAGGGGATGCGCTCCATGATCTCCTTGGGGGTGGGGTTCTCTTCGCTCATATCAGATTCCTCCTGGGAGCGCCAGTCAGCCTTGACCGCCCGTGGCGCGACCCGGGCCCTGGGCCGAAGTTCCATCTTTGTCAAGCCTAGCGCCGCCCTGGTCCAGCAGTCGCAGCGGCCAGCGGCGCGGGCGCCGCAGGTAACCCAGATTGGGCTCCAGGGGGCGAGGGTCGAATCCGAAGTTGCTACGAACGGCATCGACCTGGGCCACGTTGGGTTTGACCAGCATGTCCAGCTGCTCGGGAGTGACCAGTGGGTTGGGGAGCAGCTTCTCCATGAGGACGGCTCCGGGGCGGATGAGCCGCGGGTCGAGGTGGAGAAGCCGCCGGCGAGTGATCCCCAGCCACTCGCGCCCGGTGACCCGGGCCACCACCTCGGTGATCTGGTCCAGCGTGAGCTGTTCCGGGCCCCCCAACTCGTACAGGTTGCCGGCCCGGCCCTCTTCCTCGACCGCCGCGAGCAGGCAGCGGGCCAGATCCTCGGCGTGGATGGGCTGAAAGGTCGCCGCCCCGTTGCCCGGCACCACCAGGAACGGGGCGGGAAGGGCGATCGCCCGAGCCAGGAGGGTGAAGAAGCCGTCCCCTTGGCCGAAGACGACTGAGGAGCGCAGGATGACCGCCTCCAGCCCACTGCCCCGAACCGCTTGCTCACCCTGCCACTTGGAGTACAGATAAGGAAAACGGGGGTCGGGATCGGCGCCGATGGCTGACAGCTGCACCACCCGACGGGCTCCGGCCGCGCGCGCGGCGCGGGCGACGCGGGCGCTGCCCGCCCCGTTGACCGACTCGAAGGTCTGGACCCCGCGGTTGCGAATCACCGCTGCCAGGTTGACCACCACCTCCGCACCTTCGAAGGCCTCCTCCAAGCCCCGCCCCGAGACAACGTCACCGAAGGTGGGTAGGAGGCCTTCGGGGAGTTCGGCGCGGGCACTGCCGCGGGCCACCACCCTCAGCTCGTGGCCGGAGCGGAGGAGCTGGGTGACCAGGTACGAGCCGACGAATCCGGTTCCACCGGTGATGGCGACTCGCACCTCGGCCCCTCCTCGGCTCTAGGAGCGCCGGGCGTTGCGTCGGGCCGCGGTGGGCTTCCCGGCCACCTGGGCCTTCAGGGAGCTGGCCGGGTAGAAGCGCACCTTGGTGGTCGGGGCGACCCGGACCATCGCCTGGGTCTGGGGGTTGCGGCGCATCCCGCCCGGGCTCTGGCGCAGCTTCCAGTGGCCGAAGCCGGCGACGCTCACCTCCTCGCCGTTCGCCAGCTTCTGGCCGATGAGGCCGAAGATCAGCTGGAGGGTCTCGTCGGCGAAGCGGAAGTTGGGAAAGACGGGATCGCTGGGGTCGTTGTCGTAGAGCAACTGGGCCTGCAGAGTCTTCGCCAGCTCGCGCCGATTCATGGGCTTGCCTCCCGAGAGCGACCGTCGCCACCGGTCGCGTGACTACTTTCTGCAGGGATTCTAGGCAATTTATGGGGAGGCACGCAGGCCGCGGAGGCTGCTTGCCTTTTGGGAACGGATGTTCGTATCATGGCCTTGTGTCCGCTGGACCCTTGTCGAGGAGCTGGGACATTGTTGGGCGACGACCTCCGTAACGGAACTTCACCCGCTCTGGGGGCGGCTCTGGCCACCATCCGGGAGCGCTATGGCTCCCACGCGGTCCTGGCCGGGACCGGGCTGAGTGCGGCAGGGCTGCCCACGGGGATAGGGGGGGTTGATGGTCTGACCGGGTGCGACGGGCTGCCCCGGGGGCGCCTCACCTGGGTGTCAGGAGAGTTGGGCCAGGGGTGGTTCGACCTGGGCCTGGCGATCCTGGCCCGCCTCTCCATCTCTCTCCCGGCGGTGCTGGTGGACTTCTCCGGACGGGTTGACCCCAATGACATAGAGGCCTATGGAGGTGATCTGAGCAACCTATGGCTGGTTCATCCCCGCCGCCCCGAACAGGGGTGGGCCGCCGCCCGAGCCCTCGTCGAGGCGGGAGCGGGCTTCACCCTGATGGTGGCCGATAGGTGGGAGCCGGTGGGCAGGGCGGCCCCGGCGACCCTGCTCGGGGCGCTGGAGTCCGGAGGAGGGGTGGCGCTCATCTGTGGGGGCCAGTCCCTCCCCGGCGAGGTCACCCTCCGGGTGGCGATGGAGGTCGAGTGTCAACGGCTGGCCTGGACCAGGGTCCATCGCGACATCTCCGGAATCTGGGTGCGCCTGCAGGTGGGACGCAGCCGGATGGGAGGGAGCGGCCGGAGCTGTCGGCTGCGGATCGCACTTCCCCGTCCCTACTCCCCGAGGGCAGGGGTGGCGGAGACAGAGCTGGAGACAGAGGGCCTCACGGCCCCCCTGGAGGCCAGTGGGTGAACGCCCGGGGCACCTCTCCCCGCCTGGCTTGCGCGATCTTCCCCCATCTCGCACTCAGCCTGGTCTGGCGCGCCCATCCCGAGCTGAGAGAGGAGGCGGTCCTGGTGGGTCCGGAGAGGAGACCGGGCGGAGGGGAGGTGCTTCTGGCCGCCTCGGAGGCCGCGGTGGCCAACGGAGCTGTTCCCGGAGGTGAGTGGCGCCAGGCGGTGATCTCCTGTCCGGACGCGGCCCGTCTCCGGGCGGAGGAGACGGCGATCTCGGATTTGCGCTGGGAGCTGCGCCTGGCCCTACAGGACCTCAGCCCCATGGTGGAGTGGGTGGACGACACCCTCGCCTATCTGGATGCGGGGGCTCGCGACCTGCGCTGGCCCACGGAGGCGGCCCTGGCCTCCCGGCTGGGAAGGGAGCTGCAGCGGCTGCTTTTGGTCCCGCCCCGGGTGGGGGTGGGGCAGTCGCGCTTCACCGCTTGGGCGGCCGCCCAGGCCACAGATCCCGGGCGCGCCCGGTTGGTGCCTCCGGGTCGGGCGCCGCACTTCCTGGCTGAGCTTCCGGTGGAGGTCCTGCCCCTGCCCGGAGCCGTCAAGGAGCGGTTGCGGGACTTCGGCCTGACGACCTGTGGCGACTGTGCCTCGATCCCGCTCCCACTGTTGCAACGACAGTTCGGACCAGAGGGCCTGCTTCTCAACCGTCTGTGTCTGGGACAGGACGGGGCCCCTGTCAATCCCTGGGTTGTTCCTCCTCCCTGTGGCGTTCGGCGGGTGCTGGCCGGCCCGGTCGAAGATGCCGAGGCGTTGCGCTTCGGCGCTCCAGAGCTGGCGGCGGAGCTGGCGGCGGAGCTGGCCCAGCGCAACCTGGCCGCGGGACGCCTGCGGCTGCTGCTGGGAGGAGAGGGAGGGGAGTCCTGGGAGCTGATCTCACCCCCCTCTCCCTCCATGACCAAGGAGGAGCTGCTGCCTCTGGTGCTCAGCCTCATGGCTCGGGTGCGGCGTCCGGTCGAGGTGCTCGAGCTCCAGGCGCTGGACCTGGTCGCGCCCCCGGTGCGCCAGCGCCAGCTCTTTCCCGCCGGGGGGGATCGGCGGGAGGAGATCGATCGAGCCGCCGCCCGGCTCGGGGAGCGGTTCAGCAGCGGCCTGGTCTGGCGGGTTGCGGTGCGTCCCGAGCACCCCGGGGACGTGCCCGAAGAGCGGCTGGTTTGGCGCCGGGCATGACCTCGGTGGAGGTGGAGTGCGGCGGGGAGTGCGCGGAGCCGCGTGCCGTCCGCAGGGATGTCGGCTGGGTGGCGGTGGCCGAGGTCGTGGAGCGGTCGGTAGTGGAGGTGGGCTGGTGGCGCACCGCCCCCGCCCGGCCCCGGAGGCTGCGACGCTGGCGGGTGCTGCTGGCGTCGGGAGAGTGCTTGGATCTGCGTCGTGAGCCCGGGGTAGGCTGGACGGCCAGAGTGTGGGGCTGAGGGCAAGGCAAATCTCCCCCGCGAACCGCCGCTCCGGCATCTGCTAGCTTTCGGTAATGGCCCAATCTCCGCAGGGCGGCTCCGCGCCGCCCCGGCGGCCCCCCCCCTGGCGCTCGCTCCAATTCCTGCTGCCGGTGGGCATCTTCCTGGCCCTCAACCTCCTGGTGGCCAACGTCTTCTTCCCACCGGCCAGCCCCAAGACCATAACCGTCCCCTACAACCGCTTCGTGACCGAGGTCCAGGCCAATGACGTCACAAGCATCACCGCCACCGGGGACAGCATCGAGGGCACCTTCAAGAGTCCCACCGGGGCGAGCGACTCCAGCAAGAACAAGGCCCTCCACTTCACAACGCAGGTCCCCGCTTTCGCGGGCGGCCAGCTGGAGTCGCTGCTGTCCGCTCACAACGTCACCATCAACGCCCAGAACCCCAACCCCCCGACCTCGGCTCTGGTCGAAATCCTCTACAGCTTCGGGCCCACCCTTCTCTTCCTGGTGTTCTTCGTCTGGCTGATGCGTCGCACCGCCGCCTCGGCGGGCGGGGGCCTCTTCAGCCTGGGCCGCTCCCAGGCCCGGCTCTATGACCCCGAGAAACCCGCCACCACCTTCGCGGATGTCGCCGGGATCGAGGAGGCGAAGGAAGAGCTGGAGGAGATAGTCGACTTTCTGCGCCAGCCGGGCAAGTACCAGCGCCTCGGCGGCAGCATCCCCAAGGGGGTGTTGCTGGTGGGCCTTCCCGGAACCGGCAAGACCCTGCTGGCCCGGGCGGTGGCCGGGGAGGCGGGGGTCCCCTTCTTCAGCATCTCGGCGTCGGAGTTCATCGAGATGGTGGTCGGCGTGGGGGCCTCCCGAGTGCGCGACCTGTTCAACAAGGCCAAGGCGGCGGCCCCGGCGATCATCTTTGTCGACGAGCTGGATGCCGTGGGTCGGAGCCGCAGCGTCGGCCCCAGCTTCGGGGGCCACGACGAGCGGGAGCAGACCCTGAACCAGATCCTGACCGAGATGGATGGCTTCGACTCCCGCGAGGGGGTCATCGTACTGGCCGCCACCAACCGCGCTGACGTGCTGGACTCGGCCCTGCTGCGGCCCGGACGCTTCGACCGGCGGGTGATGGTGCAGCCACCAGATCGGGTCGGTCGGGCCGCCATCCTGGGGATCCACACCAAGGGGGTGCCGCTGGCGGCCGACGTCGACCTGGGCGCCCTGGCCTCCCGGACCCCGGGCCTGGTGGGCGCCGAGCTGCGCAACCTGGTCAATGAGGCGGCCCTGACCGCCGCCCGCAAGAACCGGGCCGCCGTCACGATGGACGACTTCACAGAGTCGCTGGAGAAGGTCCTGCTGGGCGCGGCTCGGCGCATCGTCATGAGCACCGCGGATCGGGAGCGGACCGCCTACCACGAGGCCGGGCACGCGCTGCTTGGACTCCTGGTGCCGGAGGCCGACCCGGTCCGCCGGGTGTCGATCATCCCTCGGGGCCGGGCCCTCGGTGTGACAGTCCAGGCGCCGGTGGACGACCGCCAGAACTACCCCGAGACCTATCTGCGGGCGCGTATCGTCGGGGCCCTGGGTGGGCGAGCCGCCGAGCAGCTGGTCTACGGAGTGGTGACCACCGGGGCGGAGAGCGACCTGCAGCAGGTCACCAACATCGCCAGGCAGATGGTGGTTCGCTGGGGGATGAGCCCCAAGATCGGGCCCCTCAACCTGGCGGACGACCCGGAGCAGCAGACCATGATGATGACCCAGCGCCCCTACAGCGAGGCCACAGCTCAGGTGATCGACTCGGAGGTGCGACGGATCGTCGACGAGTGCTTCGCCGAGGCGGTGAGCCTGCTCGAGCAGAACCGGGACAAGCTTGAGGTGCTGACCACCGCCCTGCTCCGGGAGGAGTCGCTGGAGGAGGCGGAGATCCTGCGGGTGACTGGCCTTCCCCCTAAGCCGGTGGCCCCGGAGCCGGCGCCCCGGCCGGAGAAGGAGCCGGTGGCATCAGCACAGGATGCCGTCCCCGAGAAGGGCCTCACCTCCCAGCTCTGATCGAGCTCAGGGGTCTTCCGCCAGCCGCCGGTCGCTGAGCCGGGCCCGGGGCACCGCGGCCAGCATGGTCACCCCGGCGGCGGCCCCCAGCACCGCTGCGTAGAGGTACGCCAACTGGGGGGCGACCCCGTAGAGCACCCCCATCACCAGGTTGCCCACGAACACCCCCCAGCTGCGGGCTGCCGCCAGGGCGCCGAAGCCCCGGCCGGCCGCCGACCCCGGGCGCAGGAACGACATCAGGCTGGGTTCTAGGATCTCGACGACCCCGAGGCCGAAGCCCAGGGCGGCGACCCCCGGGAGAAGCGCCGCCAGCCCGAGATGGAAGCCGTACCCGGCCGCGAGCAGCACCGCTCCCAGCACACCTCCCCCGTATCCCTGCCAGGCGAGTTCATGGAACCTTCTGGCCAGCGTGCTCCCCAGGAAGCGGGGCAGGAGGTACCCGGTGGCGGCGGAGACCGCCTGGAAGAGGAGGAAGGCCCCGATGCCCGCCACCGCACCGCCGCCCCCCTGGGCGACAGTAAGGATGGGAAAGCCCACCGCGTAGAAGGTGAAGCCGAACAGGGCGGCGGCCAGGAGCAGGGCCCCAGCCCCGGGAAGCGGAGGGGGCTGCGGGCCAGGATCGGCTGCCCCGGGGGAACGGGGCCCCCTGCTGCCGGTTCGCGCCCGGGAGAGGGCGAAGGTGGAGGCCACGAGGGGTGCCGCGGTGGCCAGGAATATCCAGCGATAGGGGAGGTGGGCGGAGACCGTGGCCAGCACCCACACCCCGGCCAGGGCGCCGCCCCCGACGTCGAGGGCATGGAGGAAGCCGAAGGCGGAATTGCGAGCGGAGGCGTCGGGAACGGCCTCGGTCAGCATCACCCGCCGGGAGGGGCTTCGCAAGTTGCGGAACCACCAGCCACCGCTGAGCAGTCCAATCGAGACGGAGGGGTTGGTGGAGAGAGCGCTCAGGGAGAGCAGGGGGATGAGGGAGTTCCCCAGGAGGGCGACGCGGCGGTGGCCGAGGCGGTCTCCCAGCCTTGCCCCCAGCAGGGAGAAGAGGGTGCCTCCCCCATAGCTGACGGCACTCGCCACTCCGAACAGCACCACCGGCTGGTGCAGTCCGAGGACCAGAAAGAGGGGGAAGCCGGCCAGCACGGCCTGGTAGCCAAGGTCGGCGAAGAAGGCCGAGAGGGAGATGGCCCACACATCCGGGGTGCGCCAACCCGTCGGCACCAGTGCGGGCCCGTTCTTTCGACTCACCGATTGCTCAAACTCCGCCCCCTGGGCCTTCCCCGACGCTACCCTTACCCCCCTGGGAGCGACGCGGCGGTGGCGCCGTGACCAGGGGCGCTCAGCTCCCTCACCTCCGCCCACAGGTCCTGATAGGCGTGGGCCGCAGGGGTGCTCGCAGCGAAGGCGTGCATTGGGGAGCGCCTCGGGCCCATCTGCTCCACCGCGGAGGAGATGGGGATGGCGGCCCGGGCCAGGGATGGGAGCCCGGCCCGGAGCTCCTCGGCCACCTCTCGATGCAAGCGGCGGCGGCGGTCGACCAGGGAAAGGAATGGCAGCAGGGCAGGGCGCGGCGCCTTGAGCTCCCGCACCAGACCCATCACCTGCTCCAGGGTCCTCCAGGAGAGGGTCGCCGGGATGACGGGAACCAGCACCAGCCGGGCGGCCCGCAGCGCCGCCTGGGACACGAGGGAGGCGCTCGGTGGGCAGTCGAGGAGCGCGAGGTCGTACCTGCCCGCCAGGGGCCGAAGCTGGTCGCCGAGGCGGCGGGTCGAATGGGGGGTGCGGTCGAGGACCAGGTCCATGGCTCGGTAGGAGCGATCGGCGGGCAAGAGGTCGAGGTTGTCGAACTCGGTGCCCCGGATGCGTTGCTCCAGCCGGCCGGCCTTGCCGATCAGGGCCCGAGCTCCGCCCTTCACCTTCGGGCGGCCGCGCAGCAGGTAGGTGGCCCCACCCTGGGGATCGAGGTCCCACAGGATGGTCCGATAGCCGTCGCGAGCCGCCAGGAAGGCGAGGTTGACGGCGGCCGAGGTCTTGCCCACCCCGCCCTTCAGGTTGTAGACAGCAACGGTCAGCATCAGGCCCGTTCCCGGCCGGCGGCCGCGCGCGCCCACCGCCTCAGCTTGGGCTGGGTGAACGCCTCGACCCTCGGGACGACGGCTTGCCTTGCCCGTTCGCGGCGCTCCCGCAGTTGGTGATCCAGGCGTCCGAGGGCGAGGACCGCCTCGGGCCCTGAGGTCGCTGCCATGGGGGCGAGTTTCAACAGCTCGGACTCCTGCACCTGGGTGTCCTGGAATTCGCCGAGGCAGTCCTGAAGGGAGCGCAGCACGGTCAGGAGCTCACGGTACTCCCCGCCGTCCAGGGTGGGGGCGAAGAACTCCAGGAGGTAGCGGAGCTCCTTGCAGCGCTTGCGCAGGCTGTGGAACCGCTCTGGGGGCGACGCCGGGCCCAGGGCCAGGGCCCTCCGGAGAGCCCGGCGGTACGCCCTTCCGGCTCGTTCCCGCGCCAGCGCCTCGACGGGTCGGCCGCCCGGGACGGCAGAGCTGCCGCCCCGGGTGACGGCGGCCCAGCGGCGGAGAGCGGTCTTCCATCGAGAGCTGCGGATCTGAGTCGAAAGCCGAGACCAGCTCTGGGCACGCCGCTCGGCGAGATGGCGCAGCAGGGGCTCGGCCGCCGCGCCTCCGGTCGAGGAGAGGGCCTGGAGCAGGACATCCATGTCCCTGGTCGGGGTGGTCAGGTCCCCCATCCACCGGAGATCGGCAGCCAACCGGGCCACGCCCGCCCCAGGCAGACAGTCGCCCACCAGCTTGAGAGCGGACCGGGCCCGCCGCACCGCGACCCGCAGGTCGTGGAGAAACTCCACGTCGAGGTCGGCGAGGACCCCGGGTGCGTTGGCGGCGACCACCGCCAGGAGGTCGCGCAGGATCCGCCGCACCGCCTGGTCCGAGGGCTCGGCGGGATCGACCGGTCTTGATCGAGCTCCCTCGGCACGGTCCAGCCAGACCAGCCAGCCTCCAGAGCTCGTCTCCAGCCCTCCCATTCCGACCAGCCGGCGGCGCAGCTCCTCAGTGGAGCGATGCCCTGCGCCCACCAGCGTCACTCGCAGCCAGGTCCGCGGGGTCGCCCCCCTCGACCCGAGGCGTTCCTCCCACCGCACCTCTCCCAGGGCCCTGCCCCGGGGAGCGCGGAGGGAGATGGTGTGCTTCCGGGTACGCAGCCGGGCGATCGGAAGCAGCGCCCTCCCCCCGATCAGGCGGCCGATGACCACGGCCGCAGGTCCCTCGCTGAGGAGCTGTTCCAGCCGCCACCCACTCTCGTTCCGGCGCGATCGGGGCAGGTGGCAGGGGACGCTCCAGGCAGAACCCCCATCCACTCCCGCAATCTCGGCCCGGTCACCTTCGGGGCGCCGCCCCCAGGAGAGCAGCATGCTGACACCGGCCCGTCTGAGGCGCCTGTCGAAGGTGTCCACCCAGCGGCGGTCGATGACCTCCACGGCCTCCCGGTCCCGTCTCGGCACCTGGAGCAGGTCACGCATGGTGGCCACCGGGAGAAGAGCTCGGGAGGTGAACTCGAGCGTCGTTCGGGACCCGCCGGCCGGCCGGTCTGTTGTGGGCGCCGGGAGGGCAGCCGAGCGGGGACCTTCACCTGCTGCCATGGCGAGATTCTGACAGCTGGGCCTGGAGCCCTATAAGAACAGATGTTCGTTAAGATACGGGAATGGGTCCTGTCCCCTTCTCCGAGTGCTGGGCGCGCTCCTACTTCTCCTTCCTTGAGGGGGCCAGCTCTCCGGAGGCGTTGGTGGAGCGGGCCCGGGAGCTGGAGATGCCGGCCATCGGGCTGGTGGACCGGGGCGGCCTGTACGGGGCCGTGCGGCTGGTGCGGGCCGCCCGGCGCTTGGGAGTGCGGGCCATGGTGGGGGCTGAGCTGGACCTGCACGGGGGCGGCCGCCTGGCGGTGCTCGCTCCGGACCGCACTGCCTACCAGCAGCTCTGCCGGGCGGTGAGCAGAGCCCAGCTCGCCGGCGTCAAGGGGGCTCCGCGGCTGTGCCTCGAGGGTCTGGACGAGGTGCTGGGGAGAGCGGCCGGGGCTGCCGAAGCGGGGCAGCGGGACGCCCGCCGGCCGGCGGGGCTGAGCGAGAGGATTCGCCGCGACTCGCGCACCCGGCTGGCCGCGGAGCACTGGGTGAGGGCGGCCGACCTCGACCGCTGCGTCTTCCTGCTCGGGGGGCCGCACAGCCCGCTGAGCAGGGCGCTGAGCCGGGGGGAGTGGTCGGTGGCCAGGGAGGCGCTGGCCACCCTCCAAGCGCAGCTGGAGCCAAAGAACCTCTATCTCTGTCTGCAGCATCACCTGCACCCCGGCGACGACTGGCTGGCCGCCGAGACCGCCGCCCTGGCCGCGGAGCTGGGGGTGGCCGTCATGGCCAGCGCCCAGCCCCGCTATGCCCGTACCGGCGACGGCCGACTCCTTGATGTGCTGACCTCCATCCGCCATGGCTGCACCCTGGAGGAGGCGGCGGCTTCGGGACTGCTCCTGCCCAATCACGAGTACTGGATGCGCGATGGCGCGGGGCTGGCCGAGCTCTTGCCGAATCCTGAGGCCCTGGTGGGGGCTTCCGAGCTGGCCTCCCGAGCCGACCTGGAGATGGACTTTCGCCACAGCCGCTTCCCCGGCCTAAGGCTGCCCCCGGGAGTGGACCCCGACCTGCGGCTGAGGCAGCTTTGTGAGGAGGGCATCCCGAGCCGCTACCCCGGCCCGCGGGAGGCCGTGGATGCCCGGCTGGCCCATGAGCTGGAGGTGATCGGCAGCTGCCACCTGGCGGAGTTCTTCCTCATAGTGGCCGAGCTGATGGAGTTCGCCCGCCGAGAGGGGATCCCGGCCCAGGGCCGGGGTTCGGCGGCGGACAGCCTGGCCGCCTACCTCCTGGGGATCACAAGGGTCGACCCTCTGGCCCACAACCTCCTCTTCGAGCGCTTCCTCCACGAGGGCATGGAGAGCACCCCGGACATCGACATCGATGTCTCCACCACTCACCGGGAGCGGCTCATCCAGCACGTCTACGACACCTACGGTGAGGAGCGCACCGGGATGGTCTGCACCGTCATCACCTTCCGCCTGCGCCTGGCGCTGCGCCAGGTCGGGGCCGCCCTCGGGATCCCCGACCGGCTCCTGGAGCAGCTGGCCAAGGCCGTGGACCGGGACGTGGAGGGAGAGGGGGGAGCGACCCTGGTGGAGCGGCTTCTGGCGGTGGCGAGCCGGGCGCCCTCCGAGGCGATGTCGGCTCGGGAGTGGAGGCAGTTCGCGGAGCTGGTGGACCAGGTGGTCGGGGTTCCGCGGCACCTCTCGATTCACGTCGGCGGGATGCTGGTCACGGGTGAGCCGCTCTGGGACATCGCCCCCCTGGAGCGGGCCACTCGTGCCGGCCGGGTGGTGGTGCAGTTCGACAAAGATGATGTTGAGGATCTGGGCCTCATCAAGATCGATCTGCTGGGCCTGCGCACCCTCTCGGCGGTGGAGGAGGCGCTGACAGAGCTGGAACGGGTGGGGGAGGTGCGCCCTGATCTGGACCGGCTGGACCTGGCCGACCCGGAGGTGTACGAGATGTGCTCCCGCGCCGACACCGTGGGGGTGTTCCAGATCGAGTCGCGGGCCCAGCAGCAGACCCTGCCCCGCGCCCGTCCTCGGGAGTTCAACGATCTGGTGGTGGAGGTGGCGATCATCCGCCCCGGGCCCATGCAGGGCAAGGCGGTCCACCCCTACCTGCGCCGCCGCCAGGGCCAGGAGCCGGTCCGCTACCTGCATCCGAGATTGGAGCCCATCCTCCGGGACACCCTGGGGGTGATCCTCTACCAGGAGCAGATCATCGAGATCGCCATGAGCCTGGCGGGGTTCAGCGCCGCCCGGGCGGACCGCTTCCGGCGGGCGATGAACCGGCATCGCTCAAGGGAGGAGATGGACTCCCTGGGGGCGGAGTTTCTTGCCGGCTGCGGCGCCCAGGGAGTGGAGGATGAGATCGGGGCCGAGCTGTTCGCCGCGGTGCGAGGGTTCGCCGAGTTCGGCTTCTGCCGCAGTCACGCCGCCGCCTTCGCCCGGACCGCGTACGAGACCGCCTGGCTGCGACTGCACCATCCGGAAGCCTACCTGGTGGGGCTTCTCAATCTGCAGCCCATGGGCTTCTACCACCCCTCGGTGCTGGTGGATGATGCCCGCCGCCACGGGGTCGTGGTGCTGCCGGTGGATGTGAACCACAGCGCCTCCCGCTGCCGGGTGGAACGGAAGGGGAGCGGCTTGGCGGTGCGTCTGGGGTTCAACTATGTGAAGGGGGTGGGAGAGGTCTGGGGGGAGCGGCTGGATGCCCACCGCCGGCGCGGAGAGTACCGAACCCCGGAGGAGTTCTGGCTTCGCACCCGGCTCAGCCGGGAGGCGATGGGAGCCCTGGTTCTGGTGGGAGCCCTGGACGGCTTTGCGGTGCCGCGCCGGGAGCTGCTCTGGAGGCTCCGAGGGATCGAGGATGAGATCGAGTCCTCGGGCCAGCCCTGGCTCCTGCCCCTGCCGGCCCCACCCCCGGCTCTGCCCCCCATGACGCCGGAGGAGCGCTTGGCAACCGACTATCGCTTCCTGGGCCTCAGCACCGGACCCCATCCGGTGGAGCTGCTGCGTCCCCGGCTGGCCGTCCTGGGTGCCGTCCGGCTACAGGAGGCGCGGGCCGCTGAGCCTGGGGCCAGGCTCACGGTGCTGGGGCTGGTGATCACCCGGCAGGCTCCCCCCTCGGCGCACGGGATGCGGTTCTTCACCCTGGCGGATGAGACCGGACACCTGGACCTGGTGATCCCGCCTGAGGTGCATCGCCGGCACCGTCAGCTGGCCCATCACCGACCCCTGATCTGCGCCACCGGGGTGATGCGGGCGGTGGACGGGGTGGTGAGCATGGCGGTGGAGCGGCTGCTGGCACTGCCCGAGGACGCGGCCAGCGCGGCTCCTACCGCGTCTCACGACTACCACTGACGACCGGACGCCCCAGCCAGGCGGCCACCGTGCCGGCCCCTGCCACCATCAGGATTCCGTACACGCCGGCCACTGCGGCTGCCCGGGGCAGCACCGCCACGGCCACCGCGATCGCCACCCCGAACTCCCGGATCGCCACCGGGAAACCCACCGCCGTCGCCGTTCGTCGAGGGAGGGAGAGCGCCCGCCCAAGCCCCCATCCCAGAGCGCCTCCGGTCAGGAGCACCGCGCCCGCCAGCAGGACGATGGGTAGGAGCGTGGCGGAGAGGAGGGCCGGCCGCGCCGGGCCCATGCCTGCCAGGACCACCAGGACCAGGCAGGCGGCACTGAGATCGAGGAAGTGGTGGCGGTACCGGGCCAGCCCGGGGAACCGGAATCGGAGTACGACCCCCGCCACCAGCGGCACCAGTACCGACAGTGAGAGCTCACCGACCAGGGAGAGGGGGTTGAACCGTGCGGTCCCACCGAGGGACACCCCGAGCCAGACGGGTACGAGAATAGTGGCCAGGGCAAGTGAGCCGGCCATGATCGAGGTCGCCAGCGCCGCGTCGCCTCCCGCCACCGCGGCCATCAGGCCGCTGGTGATCTCTGCGGGGGCGACGGCGCAGATCACCATTCCCGATGCCAGTTCACGGCTGGGGATCGCCCTGCTTACCACGACGGCCAGGCCCGGCAGGACGGTCCATTGGAGGAGCAGCGCTGCGCCCACCAGGTGAACCCGCCGAGCCGCCGCCCGGAAGTCCGTGGGCGTCAGGTTCAGGGACACCCCGAGAACCTGCCCTGCCAGAAGGACCGGAACGTTAGGCACCATCGCGGCGGAAGTGGCGGGCAGTGCCAGCCCGATCGCCACCGCCAGCACGGCCCAGGGCAGAAGCCGGTGGCGCACCGGGTGGAGAGTACGGGCAGCCAGCCGCCACCGCCTGAGGGGTGTCACGCGGCCACTATGCCGCCCCCGGGGGCTCAGCGCGCTGGGTCGGGACTGATCTTCGGGGCCGGCGACGGCATCCTGGCGCGCGGCGGCTCGGCGGAGCCTCGGCGCAGCCAGTGCAGTTGGCGCATGGCCGCATCCAGGTCGGCGCTGGTGAAGGGGGTCCGGCGGTGCCGAAGGAGCACCACTCGCGACTGGTCGGCGGCCCCGGCCGCAACGGGGATGACGATGATGGATTCGACGGCGACGCTGGCCCGGGCCTGGGCCCGGCCCGACGGCGGGGTGGTCCACATGATCGCGCGGCCGCTCGATCCCGCCCGCCGCCAGAGGTCCCGGACCGTCCGGGTGGGGCGGTACTGCTCCCCGGGGTGGCTGGCCAGAACGGCCATGTCGGCGCCCAGCAACGCGGCGTGGTCGGCCCGCGCGGCGTGAGCGAGCCGCTGGAGCAGCGCCGGGGCCCCCACCAGATCG
>JAJZGN010000123.1 GCA_021798435.1 bacterium
TCACCTTCGGGCCGGGGCTCGCGCTGGGGGGACCGGCGGTCCTGATCATGGCCGGACCGTGTGCCGTGGAGGGGGAGCAACAGCTGGAGGCCGCCGCCGCCGCCGTACGCCGGGTGGGTGTCAGGGTCCTGCGGGGCGGAGCCTTCAAGCCCCGCACCTCGCCGTACTCGTTCCAGGGGCTCGGCGAGCCCGGCCTGCTCCTCCTCCGGGAGGTGGCCGACCGCCACCAGATGGCCGTGATCACCGAGGTCCTCTCGGCGGAGGACGTGGCGATCGTCGCGGCTCACGCCGACATCCTCCAGGTCGGGGCGCGCAACATGCAGAATTACCGGCTGCTGCAGGCCTTGGGAGAGGTGGACCGCCCGGTGCTGCTGAAGCGGGGGCTGGCGGCCACGGTGGACGAGCTGCTCCAGGCCGCCGAGTACGTGCTCGCCGGGGGCAACCAGAGAGTGGCGCTCTGCGAGCGGGGGTTGCGGAGCTTCGAGCCGTCGGTCCGCTTCAGCCTCGACATCACCTCGGTGCCGGTGCTGAAGCGCCTCAGCAGCCTGCCGGTGGTAGTCGATCCCAGCCATGCCGCCGGACGCGCCCAGTACGTGCCCGCCCTGGCCCTGGCCGGGGTCGCCGCCGGCGCCGACGGCCTGCTGGTGGAGGTGCATCCCGACCCCTCATCCGCGCTCTCGGACGGGGCCCAGTCCCTGGACCCGGAGGCGTTCAGTGCCTTGGTTGAGCAGGTCTCGCGGGTGGCCGTGGCGGTGGGGCGGAAGGCGGCGTGACCTCGCTCGGCCGGGTCGCGATCCTCGGCACCGGGCAGATCGGCACCATGGTGGGCATGGCGCTGCGGGCCGCGCCTGGCCCCGGGGTGGATGAGGTGGCGGCCTGGGACCGTGACTCCGCGGCGATGGACGCCTGCCTGCGACGGGCGGGGGCCGATCGGCTCCTCGGGGGGCCAGAGGAGGCCTTGGAGTCGGACCTCATCATCCTGGCGACGCCTGTGGCTCAGATCGTGGGGCTCACCCGGGAGCTCGGGCCGAGGCTGCGCGCCTCGCAGGTTCTCATCGACACGGGCAGCTCCAAGCTGGAGGTGGTGCGGGCGATGCAGCAGTGCGTGCCCGAGGGAGCGGGCGCGGTTGGTGGCCATCCGCTGTGTGGGGGCAGCGAGCCGGGCCCTTGGTCGGCTGACCCGGCCCTGCTCAAGGGGGCCACCTTCGTGCTCTGCCGGGTCCGCGACGACCCTCTCTCCCGGGGCACCGCGGGGCTGCTGGTGGGGATGCTGGGCAGCACCGTGCTGGAACTGGACGCCAGCGAACACGACCGCCTCGTGGCCCGGTCAAGCCACCTGCCTCACCTTGTTGCCGCCGCCGTCGCCGAGATGAGTTGCGCCCTCCCCACTTCGGCGCTTTTCTCCTCAGGGTTGCGGGGCGCGGTGCGCCTGGCCCGCTCGGACCCGGCCATGGTGGCCTCCTTCGTCTGCGCCAATCTGGAGGAGGTCCGGGCGGCCACCCGCGAGTTGGGTCTGCAATTGGAGCGCCTGCTGGCGGCGGCCGCCTCCGGTGAGGAGTACCTGGCGCCAGAGCTGGAGGCGGCGCGACTTCGAGCCCTGGAGGTGGGCGTCTCTTGAGCACCGCCGGGTCCCGGGCTCTCCGGGGCGTGTGCACGGTGTCCGGTGACAAGTCCATCTCGCACCGGGCCGTATTGCTGGCGGCGCTCTCGCCCGAGCTGAGCCGGATCCGCGGACTGGCCACGGCGCTTGACTGCCGCGCCAGCTTGCGCGCTGCGGCGCAGCTGGGTGCGGCGGTGGCCGAGAGGGACGGCGAGCTCCTGATCCGGGGGGCCGCCGAGCCTCCCGGGGCGACGGTCGCGATCGACTGCGGCCGGTCGGGGACTACCATGCGCCTTCTGGCCGGGATCCTGTCTGCCCGACTGGGTCCCTCTGTCCTCCGGGGCGACCCCCAGCTCCTGGCCCGTCCCATGGATCGGGTCGCCATCCCCCTTCGTCAGATGGGAGCTTCGGTGGAGACCGCCCCCGGCGGCCGGGCCCCCCTTCTTATCCACGGGGGAAGGCTGGCCGGGATCCGCTACCGCCTGCCGGTGGCCAGCGCCCAGGTGAAGTCCGCAGTGCTGCTGGCGGGGCTCGGGGCCGAGGGCCGCACGGTGGTCGAGGAGCCGGTGCCGACCCGCGACCACACCGAGAGGTTGCTGGTCGCAATGGGCGCCGGAATCGAGGAGTGGTGGCAGGATGGGGTCCACTCGATCGGCATCGCGCCGGGAGGGCTCGGAGGCCTCGACCTCACGGTACCCGGGGACGCCTCCTCTGCGGCCGTGCTGGCCACGGCGGCGGCGCTGGTCCCTGGCTCCTCTGTCACCGTGACCTCGGTGAGCGTCAATCCCACCAGGACGGCGTTCCTAAGCCTCCTGGCCCAGATGGGAACCGCGGTGGAGTTCGGGGACCCCGGGGGGGGAGCCGAGCCCGCAGCCGATGTCACAGTTCGTTACCGTCCCCTGCGAGCGGTGGAGGTCGGGGCCGCTGTGGTTCCCCTCCTGGTGGACGAGCTGCCCCTGGTGGGTCTCCTGGCGACCCAGGCCGAGGGCACCACAGTCGTCGAGGGGGCCGAGGAGCTGCGCTTCAAGGAGGTTGACCGCATCTCCGGCCTCGTCGAGGGGCTACGCCGGCTGGGAGCGGAAGTGGAGGAGGGCCGGGATGGCTTCGCCGTGACCGGTCCCACCCGACTCCGAGTCGGGACTGTTGACTCGAAGGGCGACCACCGGCTGGCGATGGTGTTCTCGCTGGCGGGCCTGCTGGCCGGGGATGAGGTGGCTGTGGCCGGCACCGAGTTCATCGGCGACTCCTTTCCGGAGTTCGCCTCGGTCCTGGGGGCACTCACGTGAGCTGGGAGTTCGCCATCGTGGGAGATCCTGTGGAGCAAAGCCTCTCGCCGCACCTCTACCGGGCAGCCTTCGCCGCCCACGGGCTGCAGGGATGGTGCTACCGACGGGTCCGGGTGCCCGCCGGGCGGCTGGAGGCGAGCTGGGGGGACCTCGCCCGCCGATTCGCCGGGATAAATGTGACCGCACCCCACAAGCTCACGGCCCGGCGGTTGGCCACCGCCGTGACGCCGAGGGCCGCGCGCTGCGGCTCGGTCAACACTGTGACCTTCCGAACCTCGGGCTCCCTGGGCGACAGCACCGACGGCGCCGGCTTTCGGGCCGCCCTCGGTGAGGTGGGGGCGCCGCGACCCGGCAGGGTGGTGATCCTGGGGGCCGGTGGGGCCGCCCGGGCGGTGGCTGCGGAGCTGCGAGGAGCCGGCTGGCGGGTAGAGTTAGCCGCTCGCGATCGGGGGAGGGCGCGCAGGGCCTGCGATGAGCTCGGTGCGGGCGTGTCGCCGCTCGCGATCTCCCAAGATGAGCTGGGTCCCGCGCTCCGGGACGCTGACCTCCTGGTGAACGCCACCCCGGTTGGGGCCGACGGGGTCTCCACGCCGCTGCCCGAGGTGGGGCTCAGCCCCAGGACCGCGGTGATCGACCTTCTGTACTGGCCCTCGGAGACCCCGCTGCTGCGCTCGGCCCGGTCCTCGGGCTGCCGGGCGGCCTCGGGCCTGGGGATGCTGGTGGAGCAGGCGGCGCTGGCCTTCGAGTCGTGGTCGGGGCTGCCCGCTCCGCGTGCCGAGATGCTGGCGGCGGTGCCGACGGTCGCCGGGAGGGGGGCAGGGTGAGCCTGAGACTCCTGACCGCCGGGGATTCCCACGGCCCGGAGCTGGTGGCGGTGCTGGACGGCATGCCCGCGGGGGTCCCACTGGCCGCGGCCGACATCGACCAGGACCTTCGCCGGCGTCAGGGGGGCCATGGGCGTGGAGCACGGTCCACCCGGGTGGAGCGGGATCGGGTGGAGCTCGTGGCCGGGGTGGCCGGGGGGCTGACCACCGGGGCCCCCCTGGGACTGCGGATACCCAATCTCGACTTCCTCAATCAACCGGCCATCCATCCGCCCATCACGGCTCCCCGGCCAGGGCACGCGGACCTGGCCGGGTCGGTGAAGTTCGGGCTCTCCGACCTGAGGGTGGTCCGGGAGCGCGCCAGTGCGCGGGAGACCGCGGTCCGGGTGGCCGCAGGGGCGGCCGCCCGGGCCCTGCTCCGGTCCGTCGGGGTCACGGTGGGCAGCTTCGTCACCGGCGTGGGGTCGGTCCTGGCGCTGCCGGATCTGGCCCATCTCGTCCCCCAGCAGCTGGCCGCGCTCGCTGCCCGGGCCGAGGAGGACCCTGTCCGGTGTTGGGATAAGGCGGCCTCGGCGCGGATGGTGGAGGCCGTGGATCGAGCCCGACTGGAGAGGCAGACGCTGGGCGGATCCTTCGTGGTGCACGCCCTCGGCCTCCCGGTCGGACTCGGCTCTCACACTCAGGCCGACCTTCGGCTCGACAGCCGGGTGGGCGCCGCGCTTCTCTCCATCCCCGCGGTCAAAGGGGTGGAGCTGGGCCCGGCCTTCGAGGTCTGCCAGCGCTACGGCGCCGCGGTCCAGGACGCCATCGTGGCGGAGGGACCGGGGCTGGGCCGGCCCACCAACTTCGCGGGCGGGCTAGAGGGGGGGATGACCAACGGGATGCCCCTGCTGGCGCGGTGCGCCATGAAGCCCCTCTCTTCGGTCCGAAAGCTCCTGGAGTCCGTCGACCTGGAGTCTGGTGCTCCCGCCCCTCCTCCGTACGTCCGCTCCGACATCTGCGCCGTCCCCGCGGCGGCCGTGGTGGGGGAGGCGGTGGTGGCCCTGGTGCTGGCGTCCGCGCTCCTGGAGCGGTTCGGGGGAGACCGACTGGACCTCATCCGTGCCTCCCGGGCGACGCTGGGGTGAGGTCCGAGCGGCTTCCTCTCCCGGAGCTCCCACCCGGCCGGCGCAATCTGGTCCTGGCGGGCTTCATGGGGGTGGGCAAGACCACTGTCGGCCGCCACGTGGCGGACCTTCTCGGAATGCCCTTCTTCGACCTGGATGAAGAGGTTGAGCGGTCCTGGGGCGGCTCCCTCTCCGACCTCTTCCGCACCGAGGGGGAGCGGGGATTCCGCCGCCGCGAGGCAGCGATGCTGGAGGCGGCGGCGCTCCTCTCGGGGGCGGTGGTGGCGGTGGGGGGAGGTGCAGTCCTCCACCCTGAGGGGTTCGCCCGCCTCGCTTCGGGCTCTGTCGTGGTGCCCCTGGAGTGCTCCTGGACCGAGCTGGTCCGCCGGCTGGAGGCGACGCGTGGGGGGCGGCCGCTGCTCTGGGGGGGCGAGGCCGAATGGAGCGAGCTGCTGAGCGGCCGCGAGCCGCTCTACCGGGCGCTGGGAGCCGGGGTCAAAACCGCCGCTCGGACGCCATCTGAGGTCGGCGAGGAGGTGGTGCGGCGGTATCGAGCCCGGGATGAGGCTCCCTCACCTCCGCCGCTTCACGGTGCCGCGACCGAAGTGTTGGTGAAGCCGGGTGCGCTCCACGAGCTGGGAGCATTGGTTTCCCGGGTGTCCCTGCGGGCGGAACGGGCGATCGTCATCTCCGAGAAGGGACTTGAGAGACAGCGGCGGACTGTGGTCGCGGCGCTCCGTCGTCAGGGACTCACCGTCCGGACCTGCTCGACGGTCGGCGGGGAGGAAGGCAAGACCGTGCCGGCCCTGACTGGGCTCTGGCGCCGGCTGGCAGGCTTCGAGGCCGACCGCGGCGACCTCGTGGTGGCGGTCGGTGGCGGCGCGCTTCTCGACCTGGTGGGCTTCGCGGCGGCGACCTATGCCCGCGGGATCCCTCTCGTCAATGTGCCCACCACAGTCCTGGCGATGGCGGACGCGGCCCTGGGGGGCAAGGTGGCCGTCGATTTTGCCGGCCGCAAAAACCTGGTCGGGTGCTTCTACCCGGCCCGGCTTGTGATCTGCGACACCGATCTGCTCGGGGAGGAGAGTCCCGCGGTCTGGGTTCACGGGCTCTCGGAGATAGCTAAGTGCGCGGTGCTCGGCTCCCCG
>JAJZGN010000003.1 GCA_021798435.1 bacterium
CCACGGTGGCCTTGTCTGTGGCCACCACGCACAGGACCTGGTCCCGCTCCACGCGGTCTCCGGGTTGCACCCGCCACTCCACCACCTCTCCCTCGGTCACCCCCTCCCCGAGGTCGGGCAGGCGGAAGTCAAGCATCGGAGTCGGCGCCTCCGGCGGCGCCGACTGCCCCCAGGACTCCGGAGCCGTGGCCGGCCCGGCCGGGGCCGCGAGCCGGAGGAGAGGCTCGCCCACCCGGAGCACCCGTCCCTCGGGGGCCAGGACCTCCCCCACCACCCCGGAGAACGGGGAGGGCAGCTCCACGGTGGCCTTGTCCGTGGCCACCACGCACAGGACCTGATCCCGCTCCACGTGGTCTCCGGGCCGCACGCGCCACTCGACCACCTCTCCCTCGGTCACCCCCTCCCCGAGGTCGGGCAGGCGGAACTCAGGCAGCGGCATCAGTACTCAAGGGCGGCCCGGGCAGCGCGGACCACCCGGGACGCCGAGGGCAGCGCCTGGTCCTCCAGCTGGAAGAGCGGGAAGGGCATGTCCATCCCCGTCACCCTAAGGACCGGGGAGAGGAGGTGGTCGGCGACCTCCTCCTGGAGGATCGCCGCCACCTCGGCCGCAACCCCGCTGTGGCGGGGAGCCTCGTGCACCACCACTATCCGCCCCACCTCGCTCGCGGTGCGGAGGAGGGTCTCCCGGTCGAGCGGATATAGGGAACGCAGGTCGACGACCCGCGCGCCGGCCCCCTCTGCCGCCAGTTGCTCGGCGGCCTCCAAGGCCACCTCGACCATCGCGCCGTGAGCCAAGATGGCAACGTCGTCGCCCGGGCGCACCACCCGGGCCAGGTCCAGGCTCGACGCCTGGAAGCGATCTGGGACTTCGGCTCGGCCTCGGCGATACAGCCGCTTGGGCTCCATGTAGACCACGGGGTCGCCGCAGGCGGCGGCCGCCACCAGCATCTCTCCTGCGGACAAGGGATCGGATGGAGCCACCACCCGGAGCCCCGGGGTATGGCTGAAGAGCGTCTCCGGGGAGTCGGAGTGCAGCTCCGGGGCCCTGGTCCCGCCTCCGTAGGGGATGCGGATCACCATGGGCAGGCCGTAGGCGCCGTTGGTCCGCCAGCGAAACCTGCCCGCGTGCGAGGCGAGCTGCTCGAAGGCGGGGTACGCAAAGGCGTCGAACTGGATCTCCACGATCGGGCGCAGCCCGACCAGGCACATCCCGATGGCCGCCCCGACGAACCCGGCCTCGGACAGCGGGGTATCCACCACCCGGTGGGGGCCAAATCGCTCCTGGAGGCCGGCGGTCGCTCGGAACACCCCTCCGTTGACCCCGATATCCTCC
This sequence comes from bacterium, assembly GCA_021798435.1. Taxonomy (GTDB): domain Bacteria; phylum Chloroflexota; class Dormibacteria; order Aeolococcales; family Bog-877; genus JAJYXT01. Next base: position 1,334 of record JAJZGN010000003.1, read on the forward strand.
CCGAGCAGAATGGCCTGGGGATCGTCGTCCAGGATCTGGCCCAGGGCGCGGCCCACGGCCTCGACCATGGTCAAGCTGGCTGGCACCTCAGCCCCCCTCCAGGTAGGTGGGCTCCCGGAGCCGCTCCTCACCCAGAGTCCACGGCGTTTGGCGGTACACCCGGGAAGCCACCTCCTCCAGGGACGGCAGGGGGAAGTCTTGGAGCCGATCCCCGGCCTGGCGCATCTCCACAGCCGCGTCGGCGGAAAGCCGATGAAGCTCCTCCGGCGAGGCCAGGCCGGCGTCCACCAGGGCCGCCCCCGCGCGTGCGAGGGGCTCCCACGGTTCCCACCTCCGGGCGGATTCGGGGTCCCGGTAGAGCGACGGCTCGTCGGCGGTGCCGTGGGGCCCCAGCCGGTAACCCACGGCCTCCACCAGGGTTGGACCGTCGCCGCGCCGCGCCCTGGCCGCGGCCTCGCGGACCGCGAGGTAGCAGGCGAAGACGTCGAAGCCGTCGACCCGCGCGCCGGGCATCCCGTAGGCGGAGGCCTTGTCGGCAATTCGTTCGACCCGGGTCTGGAGCCGCAGCGGCGTGCTGATGGCCCATTGGTTGTTGGTGACCAGGAATATGGCGGGCGCCGCGACGACCGCAGCCAGGTTGCAGGCCTCGTGGAAGTCCCCCTCCGAGGTGGAGCCGTCGCCGCCGTATGCCAGCGCCACCCTGTCCTCTCCGAGCAGCCGGCTGCCCCAGGCCGCCCCCACCGCGTGGGGATAGTTGGTGGCCACCGGCACGCAGACCGGGGCGGTGTGCAGCTTGTACACGTCGTGCCATCCCGCGGGATGGCCGCGCCAGAGGAGGAGCGGCACCTCCGGTGGACAGCCCCGGAGCACCACCACCGAGTTCTGCCGGTAGGTGGGGAAGAGCCAGTCACGACCCTCGAGGCCCAGGACGCTGCCCGCCTGGATCGCCTCCTCGCCAAAGTAAGTCGGGTAGGTCCCGATCACCCCCTGTCGTTGCAGGATGACGGCCCGCTCGTCGAAGGCCCTGAGGCGAGCCATGGCGGCGAAAAGTTCCAGGACGAGGGGACGGCCCAGCTCCGAGAGGGCCGTGCGCCGCCGGTCGTCCGGAAGGCCGAGCACGGTGGAGGCGCCATCCATCAGCTCCTCCCCGGGCGCCCGGTCTTCCGACCCCGCACCCAGATCGCGCATCACCCAGCCTCCCCCCGCACGGGTATGAGCCCCGACCCCATATCCAAAGCCTCCGCCCCCCGACCCAGCGGCTCTCGCACGGCCCACTTTAGCAACGCTCGGCAGCTGGACGGCCCGGTAGAGTGGGCTCTCAGAGGACCGTGCCCAAAGCGCCGAATGGAGGTTGCGTGAAGCTCTCCCCCGCCCCTGGCTCCGCCCCGTCCGAGACCACCGCCACCAGGGCCGTCCTGCTCATGGCCTACGGTAGCCCGCGCAGGTCGGAGGAGATCCTCCCCTATTACACCCACATGCGAGGAGGCAGGCCGCCCCGCCCCGAGGCGCTGGCCGAGCTCGAGGCTCGATATCAGGCGATCGGCGGACGATCGCCACTCACTGAGATCACGCTTTCTCAGGCCTCTGCACTCCAGGACCTTCTTCGATCCGAGGACGGGACCGGGTGGTCGGTGGTGGTGGGCATGAAGCACATCGCCCCCTTCATAGAGGACGCGGTGGCAGATCTGGTGGGCGCCGAAGTCAAAGAGGCGGTGGGCGTGGTGCTCGCACCCCACTATTCGCGCATGAGCATCGCCGGCTACGTGGAGCGCGCCCGAGCCGCCAGCGCCGGAACCCCGCTTGAGATCCGCTTTGTGGAGGACTGGCACCTTGAGCCGTCCTACCTCTCCTGGCTGGCGCGGGCCATCGCGACGCGACTTTCGGAGATCGGTCCGGATCGCGCCCAGCGCACGCTGGTGATCTTCACGGCCCACAGCCTGCCAGCGCGGCTGCGGGAGATGGGCGATCCCTACCCGGACCAGCTCGGTGAGACGGCAACCGCGGTGGCCAGGATTATCGACCTCCCCCGCTGGGAGGTCGGCTGGCAGAGCGTCGCTCAGGACGCGGGTGAGCCCTGGCTCGGCCCGGAGCTGCTGGAGGTGGTTCGGCAGGCGGCCTCCGGGGGAACCACCGAGTTCCTGGTCTGCCCCTGCGGCTTTGTGGCCGACCACCTCGAGGTCCGCTACGACCTGGATGTCGAGGCCCAGCAGGCTGCCGCTGAGCTCGGGGTCGCAATATCCCGGACCGCGATGCCCAACGACGATCCGGCCTTCATCGCCGTCTTGCGGGACCTGGTGCGCCGGGGAATGGCCAGCCCGGGTTGACTCCTCTGCGCCTGGCCGTGGTGGGAGCCGGAGTTTCGGGGCTCGCCGCCGCCCGCGAGCTGGTCCGGGCAAGCGGAGAGGCCGGGGCGCCAGCCCAGGTCACCGTCTTCGAGTCCGAGGAGCGAGTCGGTGGGCGCGTCCTGAGCGCGGAGGTTCGCGGTCAGCGCGTCGATCTCGGCGCTGAGAGCATGCTGGTACGGGACCCATCGACCATCGACACCCTGAGGTCGCTGGGTCTGGACGGGGAGCTCGTCCGTCCCGGCACCACTTCGGCTTCGATCTGGTCCGGGCGCCGGCTGGTGCCCATCCCCAAGGGCACCAGCCTCGGAGTTCCGCTCCACCCCCTGCAACTTGAGGTGATCCGCTTGCTGGGCCCGCTGGGGAGCCTGCGGGCCTTCCTCGAGCCCTGGCTCCTCGGCCCCACGGTCACCCCCGATGACCCGCTGGGCCCATTTCTGGTGGGTCGGCTGGGGAAGGTGGCGGTAAGGCGGCTCGTGGACCCACTCCTTGGCGGGGTGTACGCCGGCCCCGCCGAGCTGCTCAGCGCCGGTGCGGTGGCTCCCCACCTCCTCGCTGCCCTCGAGCGCGACCGGAGCCTGCTGCGCGGCCTACGGCGGCAACCGCCGGCTCCCCCCGGTGCAGCGACAGGGTTCATCTCACTTCGCAGCGGTCTCCAGACCCTGGCAGAGAAGCTGGCGGAAGGGCTCGAACCGTCGGCGCTTCGCCTCCGGACCCCGGTGAGCGGCGCCTGGCCGGGCCCTTGGGGCAAGGTGCGGGTCGAGGCCTCCCAGGGCAGCGGGGAGTTCGACGGTTTGGTCGTGGCAGTTCCGGCGCCGGCGGCGGCCCAGCTGCTGCAAGGCCTCGCCCCGGAGCTGGCTCGGGAGCTGCGGCGCCAGCGGTACTCCAACGTGGCCACCATAACCCTGGCCTACCCCGAATCCGCGCTCAGTCGCCGTCCTCCCGGCAGCGGCTTCCTGGTGCCCCGCTTCCCCGGCCGGGTGGTCACCGCGTGCACGTTCATGGATCAGAAGTGGCCCCACCTTCGGAGGCCCGGAATACTGCTCCTGCGAGCCTCGGCCGGCGGGCACGGGGATGACTGGCCGCTGGAGGTTGACGACGCCACCCTGGTGACTTCAGTGCACACCCACCTGCGCCGCCACCTCGGCCTCCGCCAGGTGCCTCTGGAGGCCAGGGTGCAGCGCTGGGCGCCGGCGCTTCCCCAGTACCGCGCCGGCCATCTCGCCTGGCGCGACTCGGTGGAAGCCCAGGTCGCGACTCTGCCCCACCCGGTCGTCCTCGCCGGCGCCGCCTATCGTGGAGTCGGGCTCGAGGCCTGCTTGCGGGACGGGGCGCGCACCGCCCAGGCTCTCTGGCAGCGCCTCCGCAGCGCGGCCCCAATTGAATCAAGAGGTCACCGTGGCGATGGCCACGCCTGAGCGGTCGCCCGACCAGGCGGGGGTGGAGGAGGCGGTTCGGACCCTCCTGGCCTGGATGGGCGACGACCCGGAGCGAAAGGGACTGCGCGGAACGCCCGGCCGGGTCGCGCGGGCCCTTGCCGAGCTGTCTTCGGGCTATCGAGATGACCCTGCGGCACTTCTCTCCGTCGACCTGGAGGAAGCCGTCGAGCGGCAGCTGGTAGTGGTCCGCGGTATCACCTTCCACAGCCTTTGCGAGCATCACCTGCTCCCCTTCTTCGGGTGGGCCGCGATCGCCTACCTGCCGGACGGCCATCTGGCTGGGCTCAGCAAGCTGGCGAGGGTCGTCGCCGCGCATGCGCGGCGGCTGCAGGTCCAGGAGCGGCTGACCGAGGAGGTCGCCGCCACCCTGGACCGCGGCCTGCGGCCCCGCGGGCTGGCGGTGGCCCTGACAGCGGAACACCTCTGCCTGAGCATGCGCGGGGCGGCCCGGCCGGGCCACAGCACCGTCACGGTGGCCACCAGGGGCGAGCTGGCCAAAGACCCCTCGGCGCGGGAGGAGGCCCTCCGGCTCATGGCTGGGGCCCGGCCATGACCGCCTTGGCATTGAGCTCCCTCTCGCGAGAAGAGCTGCGCCGGTGGCTGGAGGGGCTTGGCCATCCGGCCTACCGAGCCGATCAGATCCGGCGTCACCTGTTGCGCGCCGGTGAGGTCGGCTTCGGCTCGATGAGCGACCTTCCGCTCCAGCTCCGCACCGAACTCGAGGAGTCCGCCGCCTGGTCCACCCTGGCGGTCCTGGCGGCGACCTCCGCCGACCGCGGCCTCACCGAGAAGTTGCTCCTGCGCACCGGGGCCGGCCACGAGTTGGAGGCGGTGATGATCGCCCACCCGGCCCGGGACGGCAGCCGGGGCCGCCGGACGGTGTGCGTCAGCTCCCAGGCCGGTTGCGCCATCGGTTGCGTCTTCTGCGCCACAGGGCGCCTTGGGTTGAGGGCCAACCTGACCGCGGCGGAGATCGTGGACCAGGTGCTCGAGGCTGCCCGCCGGTGGGACGCCCAGGGCCTGGGGCGCCCCACCAACGTGGTCCTCATGGGTATGGGCGAACCGCTCCAGAACTACCACCAGGTGGTCCTGGCAATCCGGCTGCTGCACGAGTGGGGGATCTCCGGGAGGCAGGTGGTGCTCTCGACCAGCGGCCTGGTCCCCGAGATCATGCAGTTGGCCAAGGAGGGACTGGGGGTGCGCCTGGCCATCTCCCTGCACGCAACCGAGGACCAATTGCGGGACCGGCTCGTGCCGATCAACCGACGGTTCCCCATCGCGAGCCTGCTGGAGGCGGCCCGGAAGTACGCTGCGGCCAGCGGGCGCCGGGTCACCCTGGAGTACGTCCTGATCCGTGGCGTGAACGACACCCCTGCAGCCGCCCGGAGTTTGGGGGAGATGGCGGCCACGGTCCGCGGCCACGTCAACCTGATCCCCATGAACCCGATCCCCGGAAGCGACCTGCGCGCCCCCTCGGCGGCGGCCTGCCGGGAGTTCGCGTCGCTGGTCGGACCCCGGGCCACCATCCGCCACTCCCGGGGCGACCGGGCCACCGCTGCCTGCGGCCAGCTCCGAGCCTCCCTGGCGCCGGAGCCGCGGCGGGAGGCGCGTATTCTGGCCCGGGAGCTCGCGCTGGTGGACTCCCCGACCGGGCCGCCGGAGTGAGGCCTGCTCGCTTGGGGGGGGATCCGGGTCCAGGAGTAGTGCCGGCATGCACTGGCTGACCGTCTGGGAGTTCAACCCCTCGGTATGGGCGGGTTGCGCCCTGGCCGCCGCCGCCTATCGGTGGCTCCCGGGAGCTCGCCGGGACCGGCGGCTCCTCCTCTGGGTCGCGGGGGTGCTGGTGCTCTTCGTCTCCCTGGAGTCGGCCATCGACGTGATCGGCGACAACTACCTGTTCAGCATGCACATGGCCCAACACCTTCTGCTGGCGATGGTCGGCCCGCCCCTGATCATTCTGGGCCTCCCGCCCAAAACCGTCGACGCCTGGCTGGGGGGCCGGGCGGGCCGCCTCCTGCGGGTGATCGTGAATCCGTTCTTCGCGGGGCCGGCCTACTTTTTGGTCTTGGTCGGGTGGCACTGGCCCCCCTTCTTCGACTATGCCGTGACCCACCCGTGGGCGCACATCCTCCAGCATCTCAGCTTCATCGCCGTCGGCCTCATCTTCTGGTGGGCCGTGGTGCTCCACCGCCCCGGAGAGCGCTGGAACCTCAGCTCCCTCGGGGAGGTGGCATATCTCACGGTGGGGGCGCTGCCGGCGGTGGTGGTGGGTTTGACCCTGGCCCTCGTGCCCCATGCCGCCTACCTCTTTTATCTGCACCGGGCGCCTCTTCTCGGGATCAGCGCGCTTGCCGATCAGCGCCTGGGCGGGATCATCATGTTCGTCTTCGACAACGCCCTGATGGTGGGGGTCGCCGGGTGGTACCTCTGGCGCCTGTTCCCCGCCGACGGCGCCGACGAGGCGCGCCTCCGTGCCGGCCCCTGAGAGCAGCCCGCCTCGTCCCCCGGCAGCCTGGCGGCTAAAGCTGGGCCCGGATTTCCTGGCCGTGGCGCTGGGCGCCCTCTGGATTGGCGATGCCCTGCTGCAGCTGCAGCCCCAGATGTTCACGCCGGCCTTCTCGGACCAGGTGCTGTACAGCACCGCCCTCATGTATCAGCCGCCCGGACTGAGCGCCTTCCTGCTCGCGGTGGCCCGGCTGGAGGCGGCCAACCTGACCGCCACCACCCTTCTGATCGCGGCGGTCCAGCTGGCGCTCGGCGCGGCGCTCCTGTTGCCGGCCACCCGTCGTGCCGGGCTGGCGGCCTCCGCCGCCTGGGCCACCGCGGTGTGGGTCCTGGGCGAGGGAATGGGGTTCATGGCCACCGGAACCGCCTCGCTCTGGTCGGGGGCGCCGGGAGCGGCCCTGATCTATCTGGCACTCTCCCTACTGGCTCTGCGGGGACTCCGGGACCCCACGAGCTGGGTCAGGACGGGATTGTGGATCTGGACCCTCTACTGGGGGATCGGTGCCCTCCTGGACCTCGCCTGGCGCTATCCACCGGGGGCGGTCATGGCCTACAACCTCCAGGCCGCGGCCCAGTCGGCACCGGGCTTCCTTCAGTCCCTCGACTACCGCCTGGCCCGGCTGGCCCTCCAGCTCCAGTGGCCGGTGGTCGTCGCCTTCACGCTGATCTACGTGTTCTTGGCGACCGCGGTCTGGCGGACGCGGCTGCGCCGGGCGGCGCTGACCATCGGCGTCCTCCTGCTCTCGGCACTCTGGGTGCTCGGCCAGGGGCTGGGAGGGGTCTTCACCGGTGTCGCCACCGACCTCAACACCGCACCCCTGGTCGCCCTGCTGGCGGCGGTCCTCCTCGGCGCCGCCCGCCCGGCATCCAACCTGGACACCCCTGACGGGCCCCCGAGGACGACAAAAAAAAGAGACCCGGCGATGACCTACTCTCCCACCCCGTTGCCAGGGCAGTACCATCGGCGCTGACGGGCTTAACTGCTGTGTTCGGAATGGGAACAGGTGTTTCCCCGCCGCTATCGTCACCGGATCTCGATTGTCAAATTTGAGGGCGCGCCACCGGACCGCCGGCAGCGCCACCCGAGCGCAGTAGGAGCCCACGTCCCGGGGGCGCGCCCGCGAACGGTGTGGCAGAGATGGTCAAGCCCTCGACCGATTAGTACCGCTCAGCTCAAAGCATTGCTGCTCTTACACCCGCGGCCTATCAACCAGGTGGTCTACCTGGGGTCTTACCCGGTTATCCCGGTGGGAGATCTAATCTTGGAGTGGGCTTCGCACTTAGATGCTTTCAGCGCTTATCCCTTCCGGACATGGCTACCCGGCGGTGCTCCTGGCGGAACAACCGGTACACTAGCGGTCCGTCCAACCCGGTCCTCTCGTACTGAGGTCGGCTCTCCTCAAATCTCCTGCGCGCACGGCGGATAGGGACCGAACTGTCTCACGACGTTCTAAACCCAGCTCGCGTACCGCTTTAATGGGCGAACAGCCCAACCCTTGGGACCTACTCCAGCCCCAGGATGCGACGAGCCGACATCGAGGTGCCAAACCTTGCCGTCGATGTGAACTCTTGGGCAAGATGAGCCTGTTATCCCCGGGGTAGCTTTTATCCGTTGAGCGACGGCCTTTCCATTCAGAGCCGTCGGATCACTAAGCCCGACTTTCGTCCCTGCTCGGCTTGTAGGCCTCGCAGTCAAGCTCCCTTATGCCTTTGCACTCTTTAAGCCTGATTTCCATCCAGGCTGAGGGAACCTTTGGGCGCCTCCGTTACCTTTTGGGAGGCGACCGCCCCAGTCAAACTGCCTACCTGGCATGGTCCCGGTACCGGATGACGGCACCGGTTAGACATAAAACCTAGCAAGGCTGGTATTCCAAGGTTGACTCCACGGAACCTAGCGGCCCCGCTTCCCAGTCTCCCAGCTATCCTCTACATGCTAGACCCCACATCAATGCCAAGTTGCAGTAAAGCTCCACGGGGTCTTTCCGTCCTGCCGCGCGTAACCTGCATCTTCACAGGTACTTCAGTTTCGCCGAGTCCGTGGTCGAGACAGCGCCCAAGTCGTTACGCCATTCGTGCGGGTCGGAACTTACCCGACAAGGAATTTCGCTACCTTAGGACCGTTATAGTTACGGCCGCCGTTTACTGGGGCTTCAATTCAGGGCTTGCACCCCTCCTCTTAACCTTCCAGCACCGGGCAGGCGTCAGCCCCTATACATCAGCTTCCGCTTTGGCAGGGACCTGTGTTTTTAGTAAACAGTCGCTTGGGCCATTTCTCTGCGGCCCCCACGGGCTCGGGACGCGAGGTCCTTCACCTGCAGGGGCTCCCCTTCTTCCGAAGTTACGGGGACAATTTGCCGAGTTCCTTAACCACGGTTCTCTCGATCGCCTAAGAATCCTCTTCCCACCTACCTGTGTCGGTTTGCGGTACGGGCACCAGCGAATCAACCCTTAGAGGCTTTTCTTGAGAGCTTGGGATCAACCACTACGCCCTTGCGGGCTCGGCATCCTCTCGGGGTACGCGCCCAGCGGATTTTCCTACTGAGCCCCCTACCTGTTTGCGCGGGGACAACCAACGCCCCGCTGTGTCTACCCTTCTCTGTCACCCCATCGGTCCTCGCCAGTGGTGCTGGAATGTTGACCAGCTGTCCATCGCCTACGCCTTTCGGCCTCGGCTTAGGCCCGACTGACCCTGGGACGATTAACGTAGCCCAGGAAACCTTAGGCTTACGGCGAACGCGTTTCCCACGCGTTTCTCGCTACTTGTTCCGGCATTCTCACTTCCGCGCGCTCCAGCCGTGCTCACGCTCGACCTTCTCAGCCCGCGGAACGCTCCTCTACCATGACGGCGCACGAGGCGCCGCCATCCGCGGCTTCGGTTCCAGACTTGAGCCCCGATCATTGTCGGCGCCACACCACTCGACCAGTGAGCTATTACGCTTTCTTTAAATGGTGGCTGCTTCTAAGCCAACATCCTGGTTGTCTGGGCAACGTGACATCCTTTGCCACTTAGCCTGGGATTTGGGACCTTAGCCGGCGGTCTGGGCTGTTTCCCTTTCGACTACGAAGCTTAGCCCCCGCAGTCTCACTGCCGCCGTAAGGTTTGCCGCCATTCGGAGTTTGGTTGGGTTTGGTAACGAGGTGATCGCCCCTAGCCCATTCAGTGCTCTACCTGCGACAAACTAATCGACGACGCTGCACCTAAATGCATTTCGAGGAGAACCAGCTATTTCCGAGTTCGATTGGCATTTCACCGCTACCCACAGTTCATCCGCCGCGTTTTCAACCGGGGTCGGTTCGGGCCTCCACGCGGTCTTACCCGCGCTTCACCCTGACCATGGGTAGGTCACTCGGTTTCGGGTCTACTCAGTGCGACTACATAACGCCCTATTCAGACTCGCTTTCGCTACGGCTCCGGGTGTCACCCCCTTAACCTCGCCACACTGAAGTAACTCGCCGGATCATTCTACAAAAGGCACGCAATCACACATTCCTGCAAGCAGGCATAGTGCTCTCACGGTTTGTAAGCACACGGTTTCAGGTACTCTTTCACTCCCCTTCCGGGGTACTTTTCACCTTTCCCTCACGGTACTCGTTCACTATCGGTCACCAGAGGTATTTAGCCTTACGCGATGGTCCGCGCAGATTCCCACCGAATTCCACGTGTTCGGTGGTACTTGGGATCCCCACCGGGAGACCGCTCGCCTTTCGCCTACGGGGCTGCCACCCTGTATCGCCGGCCTTTCAATGCCGTTCGGCTAGACGTCGGTTTTGTAACTCCCTGCTCCCCCGGCAGGAGGGGCAGGTGGGTCCCACGACCCCGGGGCGGAAACGACTGCCGTCTATCACGCCGCACCGGTTTAGGCTTTTCCCTTTTCGCTCGCCACTACTAGGGGAATATCTCTTCCTGCGGGTACTTAGATGTTTCAGTTCCCCGCGTGCCCTCCACACCGCCTATTTGATTCAGCGGAGGGTGACCAGGCATGACCCTGGTCGGGTTGCCCCATTCGGGAATCCCCGGATAACAGCTTGCGCCGCAGCTCCCCGGGGCTTATCGCAGCTCTGCCACGCCCTTCATCGGCCTCTGGTGCCAAGGCATCCACCATGTGCTCTTAGTAGCTTGACCAAATTTAATCTCTGACCACACGGCTCGAGAGCGGCGGTGCTGGCCACAGCCAGACCGCAGATCGAGACGTGCTGCTTCCCGCCCCTGGCGGAAAGTCTTTGCTCCTACGCGCTCTTCACTTGTTAAGCTGCTGCCGCCGCCTGGAGATGAGCGGGCTCGAACCGCCGGCCTCCTGCTTGCAAAGCAGGCGCTCTGCCAACTGAGCTACATCCCCGTCCGTGCCAGCGGCTCGGCTGGGGGCTTGGCGGCTGGCGCCGTGGTGGGCCTTTGTGGACTCGAACCACAGACCTCACGGTTATCAGCCGTGCGCTCTGACCACCTGAGCTAAAGGCCCGTGGCGCCGGGCGCTACCCCAGCCAAGCTGGCGGGACATCTCCCGCGCTTGACCGCTGAAAAGTGGAGCGATCCCACGTCCGGCCCCCAAGGGGCTGTTCGGTTGTCGTCAGCAGGTTCCCACTGCCACCAGCACGCCTGCTCCGCCACGGGCGGACCTGCCCGGTCTACTTGCCCACTACTCTTGGCGGTTCCCCATGAACCCAGCGGCGGCGCCGAGGCGCTCGCGACTGAAGCATCATGGGCCGCTAGTCTTCGCGGTTTGGACCGGGCATTACTGCTCTGCCTGAGTTGACCTCCGTCGTGGCGTCACCACAACGAAGCTCCTTAAAAGGAGGTGATCCAGCCACACCTTCCGGTACGGCTACCTTGTTACGACTTAACCCCCCTCGCCAGACACACCTTCGGCACCGCTGTCCTTACGGTTCAGCAAAGCGACTTCGGGTGCACCAGACTCGGGTGGTTTGACGGGCGGTGTGTACAAGGCCCGAGAACATATTCACCGCAGTATGCTGACCTGCGGTTACTAGCAACTCCGACTTCATGCAGGCGAGTTGCAGCCTGCAATCCGAACTGAGGACGGCTTTAAGGGATTCGCTTGCTCTCGCGAGCTTGCAGCCCGTTGTACCGCCCATTGTAGCATGTGTGTAGCCCTGGACATAAGGGGCATGATGACTTGACGTCATCCCCACCTTCCTCTGGGTTTCTCCCAGCAGTCTGGCTAGAAAAATTCAACTAACCACAGGGGTTGCGCTCGTTGCGGGACTTAACCCAACACCTCACGGCACGAGCTGACGACAGCCATGCACCACCTGTGCCGGCGCCCTTGCGGGGGCTCCTGTCTCCAGGAGTTGCACCGGCATGTCAAGCCCAGGTAAGGTTCTTCGCGTTGCATCGAATTAAACCACATGCTCCGCTGCTTGTGCGGGCCCCCGTCAATTCCTTTGAGTTTTAAGCTTGCGCTCGTAGTCCCCAGGCGGTGCACTTAATGCGTTAGCTACGGCGCTGAGCGCGTCAATACACCCAACACCTAGTGCACAAAGTTTAGGGCGTGGACTACCGGGGTATCTAATCCCGTTCGCTCCCCACGCTTTCGCGCTACAGCGTCAGTTGTGGGCCAGAAGGCCGCCTTCGCCGCTGGTGTTCCTCCGGATATCTACGCATTTCACTACTACACCCGGAATTCCACCTTCCTCTCCCACACTCAAGACGACCAGTTTTGGCGGCAGTTTCGGGGTTGAGCCCCGAAATTTCACCGCCAACTTGGCCGTCCGCCTTAACGCGCTTTACGCCCAGTAAATCCGGATAACGCTCGCCCCCTACGTATCACCGCGGCTGCTGGCACGTAGTTAGCCGGGGCTTTCTTGGAGGGTACCGTCACGATCGTCCCCTCCGACAGTGGTTTACAACCCTAGAGTCTTCATCCCACACGCGGCGTTGCTCCGTCAGGCTTTCGCCCATTGCGGAAGATTCCTCACTGCTGCCTCCCGTAGGAGTCTGGGCCGTGTCTCAGTCCCAGTGTGGCTGGTCGTCCTCTCAGACCAGCTACCCATCATCGCCTTGGTGAGCCGTTACCCCACCAACAAGCTAATAGGCCGCGACCCCGTCCCGAAGCGATAAATCTTTAGACCAGGGCGGATGTCCGCCCTGGGCCACATTCGGTATTACCCCTGCTTTCGCAGAGCTATTCCCAACTTCGGGGTTGGTTGGTCACGTGTTACTCACCCGTCCGCCACTAGGTCTTGCGACCTCGTTCGACTTGCATGTGTCAGGCACGCCGCCAGCGTTAATCCTGAGCCAGGATCAAACTCTCCGTCATTACCAATCCGGCCGAAGCCGGATAGGTGGCAAAGAATTTGGGGCCCCTTGCGAAGGGGCATGTGGACGCAGAATCGTCTCCACTCTTCAATTGTCAAGCTGCGACCGGCGACGCCCAGAGGCGGCCGAGCACCAGGGAGTTCCCTAGCGCGGACTTCGGAGTATAGCCCAGGGGGCCGGTGGCGTCAAGCCTGATCTCAGGATCCCCTTGGGCGTGATCCTTCGGTTGTCGATCCGGAGCGGGGGAGATGGGGCAAAAGCGGCGTGGCCCCGGGAGAAGGCTCAGAGGTCGCGGCGGCCGGAGAAGGCTCGAGCCACGGTGCGCTCATCGGCATAGGCCAGCTCGCCGCCCACCGGGAGGCCGTGGGCCAGGCGGGTGACCCGGACCCCGGTGCCCTCGAGGCGCCGGACCAGATAGCCCGCGGTGGCCTCGCCCTCGAGGTCGGAGTCGGTGGCCAGGATGACCTCTGACACCTCCCCCGACCCCACCCTCGTCAGCAACTCCTGGGCATGGATGTCATTCGGCCCCACCCCGTCGAGGGGCGAGAGGGCCGCTCCCAGCACGTGGTAGAGGCCCCGGAACTCACCGGTGCGCTCGATCGCCAGCACATCGCCGGCCTCCTCCACGACGCAGATCAGCCCCCGGTCACGATTGCTCTGCCGGCAGATGGCGCACGCCGCTCCGCCCTCGCTGAGAAAGAAGCAGTTGGGGCATGGGGTGACATTGGTGGCGGTGGCGGAGATGGCCGCGGCCAGCTGCTGGAGCTGGGTGGCGGGAAGGCGGGCGGCGGCGTGGAAGGCGAGACGCTGGGCCGTCTTGGGACCGATCCCGGGGAAGCGGGCGAACTCCTCGATGAGCCGCTCCACCGGGGAGGGCAGGAGCCCCACCGATCAGAATCCGAGCCGGGAGGCCGCGGTCAGCGCCCTCCTGGGGAGAGCATTCCCGGCGGAAGCAGGGACTCCATCGACCGGGCGGCCAGCTCCCGGGACCTGTCCAGAGCGTCGTTGACCGCGGCCTGGATCAGGTCCCCGACCAGGTCCGCCCCCTCCTCGAGAACCGCCGGGTCCAGGGAGACCAGGGTGAGGCGCTGCTGGCCGTTGCAGCGCACGGTCACGGCCCCACCCCCCGCAGATCCCTCCACCTCCTGGGTGGCCAGGGCGTCCTGCGCCTGTTCCCACTGGCGCGCCAGATTCTGCTGCAGCTGGCGCAGCTGCCGGGGGTTAGGCGCGGGCACCGGCGGCTAGCCTCATGGCGAAGCTCATTCTAGGGCGGCGTCACCGGGGCCGCGGGTCGAGGAAGTCCACCTTCCTCACCGTGCTGCCGGGAAAGTGCTTGAGGGCGGCGGCCAACCCCTGACCTCCCCGGGAGCCGCCTCCCGACCCCTGAGACGGACCCGCGGACCCCCGCAGGACTAGGATCACCGGGATCTCCCGGCCCGCCGCCGCCTTCAGGGCCTGGCTCAGAAGTTCGCGGTTGGCTGGGGAGGTGAGTTGCCCGAGGTGCCACTCATAGTTCACCTCGACGATCAGCGAGCCGTCGGACACCCCGGTGGGAGTGGTGTCCAGGACCAGGGCATGAAAGGGCTTGTGGTGCTCCCTCGCCCATTCGACAACCCGCACCCACAGCGCCCGCCAATCTGGCTGCGGGTCCGCCGACAGGCCCGGGCCGGGCTCCGGTGCGACGGACTCAAGATGGTCACGCGGTGGCTCTTCCGCCCTAGCGTCCGGCTCCGGCCTCGGAAAAGCCGCAGGCGGAGAAGCGGGGGGGCCATCGTCCGGCGCCGAAGGGGAGGCCGGGGGCGGCGTCCCCCCACTCCGCTCGGCTTTTCTCTCGTGCGGGGTGGGAGCAATGTCGGTTCGGGGGAGGCGGCCCTCGGGGCGCGTCAGCGCCGCGGCTGAGGCCACCTGGAGAAGCACGACCTCCATGGTCATCCAGGGGTCGTCCGCACGCCGCAGTTCCGATGCTCCCCGGGTGCACGCCTCCATCAGCTCGAGCCAGGGGCCGGCCGCGCCACCCTTCTCCATCAGCCGCCAGTAGCTGTCCCGGGCCCGCCCCCCCAGTCCCCGCAGGAGCTGGCGCGGCTCGACCCCGTACTCCTGCAGTTCACCCAGTCGCTGGAGGACTGCCTGGGGGCGGCGCTCGACCAAGGACTCGGCCAGGCCGGCCACCGCCTCAGGGTCAGCCATGCCCAGCGCCGAGCGCACGGTCTCGATCTCAAGAACGCCGTCGTCCAGGCCCATGAGGCGCTCCAGGAGAGACTCGGCGTCGCGCAGCGACCCCGCCCCCGCTTCCGCGACCAGGTCCATCACCGGCCGGGTGGTCGTCACACCCTCCTGATCACAGATCGTCCGCAGATGTTCGGCCATCGCCCCCGCCGGGATCCGGCGGAAGTCGAAGCGCTGGCAGCGGGAGAGGATGGTCTCGCTGAGTCGCTGCGGCTCTGTGGTGGCCAGGATGAAGCAGGCGTGGGGAGGGGGCTCCTCAAGGGTCTTGAGGAAGGCGTTCCCGGCCTCGTTGGTGAGCATGTGGGCCTCATCGATGATGTAGACCTTGGTACGCAGTTCGCTGGGCAGAAACTGAGCCCGCTCGCGGAGGTCCCGGATCTCGTCGATGCCCCGGTTGGTGGCAGCGTCGATCTCGATCACGTCGAGGCTCCGCCCGTCCCCGATGGAGACACAAGGGCCGCAGGCGAGGCACGGCTCCCCGTCCTCTGGATTCAGGCAGTTGATGGCCCGGGCGAGGATCCGAGCGGCGCTGGTCTTGCCGGTGCCCCGGACACCGGTGAAGAGGTAGGCGTGGCCGATCCGGCCCTCCCGAACCGCGTGGCGCAGGGCGCGCGCGATCACCTCCTGGCCCACTAGTTCCGAGAACCGCCGGGGCCGGTACTTGAGGTAGAGGGTCGGTCTAACCGTTTTCACAAGGGCTGATGATGATCGCGCACCCCTCTTCGTGGGACCGCCCCCGGCGCCTACCGGCCACCGGACTCGGGCCGGGGTGCCCGACGGCGCCCCGGTCGCTCCGCGTGCCGCTGCTTCCTTCCGGACCTGACGGGGTTGGCGGTGACCGGCCGCGTCGGACCCGACCGTCGGCACCCGGATGATCGGAGCTGACCCGGAAACGCCCCCCCTAGGAGGGGAGTTCGACCCCGCTGTAGCGGATTGCGGGTACAGGGCACCGCTAACTCCCCGTCTAGCGCGATCGATCCGATTGTAGCGCGGTGGCCCGAGCCCAACACCCGCCGGCTCTCGCTGACAGGGCCCCTGACCCCTGCGGGCCTCGCTCCGACCGTCGGTCCTGCCCAGGAACAAACGCGGGAAGGCCGCCCTCAACTCGAGGTGTCGGACCTCTCTCAGAGGTCCATGGCGGCGAGTCGGCGGGTCCCCGCCCGGAGAGCGGCCCCGCCCGCCGTCACCGCGCACATTCCGCAGATGAAGAGGGAGAGGGCCTCCCGCTCCCAGAAGGGCATCCAGGTGAGCAGCAGCGGGAGGGTGAAGGCCACGATGGAGACGGCGACGTAGGTGGACCCCAGGAGCATGAAGGCCATGACCAGCCAGATGCCCACAGATCGGCGGGGGTCGTTCCAGTCCAGCCGTGGCCAGGCCGCCCCCATCCCGGTCGCCAACCCGACAAGCCCCAGGACGAGCATGGTCAGCTGGGCGGCGGAGATCGCCATCTCGTTCGGGGGAAGACGCTGGGTGATCTCGGTGACCAAGAGGAGCGCCAGGCTGGCTCCGGTCGCGACCAGTGCCGGTAGCTGGGCCTTGCTCAGCAGGACGGCCCGCGGGCTGAGCGGCGCGCTGAACAGGCACCAGGCGTGCTGCCCCTCGGCCCCGATGGCGCGCAGCCCGAGACCGCTGGCCGCGAAGAGGGCGGCAAAGGACGCGGTGGTGAGTGGCCCATACCAGGCCGGGAAATCCCTGAAGACCCCCGAGCCCCCGCGAGGGGAGAGCAGGTAGACGGCGAACAGCCCCACGGGGAGCAGCAGCTGGATCAGCTGTCCAGGATCTCGACGGAGGACGCGACCATCCTTGCTCAGGATGGCCAGTGGAGCTGGGCGCGCTCGGGCGAATCGTGACCTCCGCGTCCTGGCGGCGGTGAACTGGGAGCGGTACCACCCCTCCCTGAGGAAGCGGGCGGCGACCAGAATCCCCACCGGAGTCACGAGCGCGGCGAGGAGGGTGGTTGAGGCGGCCAGCTAGAGGGCCACGGCGAACTGGCCGCTCGCCACCGCCACCAGGCTCCTGGCCACCCAGGAGGTGGGCAGCCAGGGCGCAGAGCCCACCCCATGGTCGAGCCGGCCCAGGCCCAGCCCGCCCGACCCATGGCCGCTGAAGGTCGCCGCGAGGTCGACCGCGGCCGCTCCGAAGCCGACCCCGGCGACCAGGACGGCGGCGGCGTCGCGGACCCGGGCCGCGGGGACCAGCCGAACCACCAGCACCACCCCCAGGAGCGCCAGGGACATCGGCACCAGGAGCAGGGCGGGAAGCGCCAGCGCCACCAGCGGGACGAGGAGAGGGGCGTGAAAGCGCAGCGCTGCCGCCAGCACCGCAGGGCCACCGAACAGGGCCCCGATGGTGAGGCCGATGGCCAGCTGGTTGGCGAGCCGGTGGGCGAGGAAGACGGTGGCGCTGAGGGGCGAGGAGAGGAGCCACTCGACGTCGCGCGCGAAGTACACCGAAGCCAGAGCGAAGCTGACCGAGCTGGCCAAGGTGAAGAGCCAGAGGACAGCGGCCAGGGTGGCGAGGGGTGCCTCCAGCTGGCCCGGGGACAGCCGTCCCAGTAGGCGCTCGGCCGCCGGCACGGTCGCGGCCCAGAACGCCGCCACCATCGGCCCCGCGACGGTAGCCGCCAGTCGTCTCCCCGGGCCCGAGCGCCACCAGGAGTTCCAGGTGGCCAGAAGCGAGGCCCGGAAGAGGCCGAGGAGCTGCTCCCGGGGACGGGGGGCTCTCCGCTCCCAGGGCCCGGACCAGGCTGGAGCCGCCACGTCAGGCGGAGAGCGCGTCGATGAGGCGGTCGGAGTCGCCATCCTCCGCCCCGGTGGCCTGCATGAAGGCGGCCTCCAGCCCGTCCTTCCCCCCTCCCTGGCCGGCCAGCTCATCCACGGTGCCCAGGGCCACCAACCGTCCAGCGGAGAAGATCCCCACCCGGTCACAGAGGGCGCTGGCCACGTCGAGGGCGTGGGTGCTGAGGAAGACCGCGTGCCCGGTGGCGCAGAGCGCCTTCAGGATGGAGCGCAGCTGGCGGGCGGCCTTGGGATCCAGGCCGACCGTGGGCTCGTCAAGAAGCACCACCTCAGGATCGTGGATCAAGGCCGCGCAGAGGGCCAGCTTCTGCCGCATCCCCCGGGAGTAGGACTGGACCAGCTGGGAGGCGGCCTGGGAGAGCTCGAGGGCGTCAAGGAGGGCCGGAACGCGGCGCTCCCGGCGGCGGCGGCTGACCCCGTGCAGGTCGCCGGCCAGCTGCAGGAACTCGGCGCCGGTGAGCTTCTCGTAGAGGGGAGCGCTGTCCGGGACGTACCCCAGATGACGTCGGGCGGGGCCGCCGTCCGCCTGCACGTCGTGGCCGCACACCGTGATCCGGCCACTGCTGGGCCGCAGGAGCCCCACCGCCATCTTGATGGTGGTGGTCTTGCCGGCGCCGTTGGGGCCGATGAGGCCGAAGAGCTCGCCAGCCGCCAGTTCCAGGTCCAGGCCCGCAACGGCGCTGCGGCCCTCGAACTCCTTGGTCACCGCCTCGAAGCGCAGCGGCGCCGGTGCCCGCTCCAACACGCCGGGATTATCACCCGGCCCTGCTGCGTCCCGCCTTCCGATGCGACGTTGTAACCTCAGGGCATGAGCAGCAAGCCTCCGACCCGGACCACCCTGGACGACATGGCGCTATCCCCGGGCAAGCGTGCCCGGCTGCACACCCTCCTCTACGACCACGGCCCCGGCAACGGCACCTTGCTGCTCCTGCCGGTGGACCAGGGGCTGGAGCACGGCCCGGTGGACTTCTTCGCCAACCCCCCGGCACTCGACCCCGACTTCCAGTGCCAGCTGGCCCTGCACGGGCGCTACTCCGGAATCGCCCTCCAGATCGGGCTTGCGGAGCGCTACCAGTCCCGCTACGCCGGCCAGCTGCCCCTGGTGCTCAAGGTCAACGGCCGCACCAATGTGCCCAGTTCCGAGGAGGCATTCTCACCCCTCACCTCTTCTGTGGAGGACGCCGTCCGACTGGGGGCGTCGGCGGTGGGTTACACCTGCTACGCCGGCTCCCCAGCCCAAGACCGGGATCTGCGGCAGATGAATGAGGTAAGGCGGGAGTGCGAGCGCTACGGGATGCCGCTGATCTGCTGGTCTTACCCCCGGGGGTCGGCCATCGCCAGGAAGGGGGGGCAGGACAGCCTATACGCGGTGGACTATGCCGCCCGGGTGGCTTCGGAGATGGGCGCGGACGTCATCAAGATCAACATCCCGCGGGCCCACGGGGAGGCCGACAGTGCGTCGCCGCCGCCCTACGACAGCCTGGTGGAGGACCGGCGCCAGATGCTCTCTCGGGTGATCCGGTCAGCTGGAAGGTCGCTTGTGATCTTTGCCGGCGGCAGCAAGATCGGCGACCAGGAGCTCCTGGGCCGGATCGAGGACTGCATGGCCGCTGGCGGAACCGGGTTCATCTTCGGCCGGAACATGTGGCAGCGCCCGATGGACGAGGCGCTGGCCATGACCCAGCGGGTGCACCAGATCCTCGCCCAGTACGGCGCCGGCTAACGATCAGGGGCCCGCGAGGGGCGCCAGGGCCGCACGGGCGGCTATGCCCATCAGGGGGCCCAGGGTGACGGTGAACCCGGCGAGAGCCGCCACGCTCAGGCCGAGGCCGATGAGGGTGGCCCGACTGGGCAGCTCCAGCGGCTGACCCTCGGCCTGCGGGTCGACGAGCGCCAGCATCCAATGCAGGGCCACGACCGCCGAGAGGATCGCCCCCAACACCACGGCGACGGCCAGCCATCCCAGCCCGGCCTCCAGACTGGACTCCACTACCATGACGCGCGCGAAGAAGCCGGTCAGGGGAGGCAGCCCCACCACGGCTGCCAGCAGCAGCGCCAGAAGGCCGGCGTGGAGCGGGGAGCGGGAGGCCAGGCCGCGGAGCTGTGCGATCCCGTCCCCGGTGCCCGACAGCTGGACCGCGCCGAGAAGGCCGAGGCTCGCGGTGACCACGGGCACCAGCCCCAGAACCAGGTAGAGAACGGCGCCTGTCGCCGGTCGGCCGGACCAGGTGAGGCCGACCAGCACCAGGGCCGCATCCCCCACGAAGAGGTACCCCACCGTGGCCAGCAGGGAGCGCTGGCGCCAGGCGAGCGCCGGAGCCAAGAGGATAGTCAGCGCCGCCACCACCCCGACGGCCACGTTCCAGCCGGGAAGCGCCCCGCCGAGGGCGCCCGGCAGCAGCCGGAGGAGGGCCGCGGCGGCGGCCAGGGCGCCGAGCGCGAGCCCCGCCAGGGAGGGACCCAGGGGAACCGCCTGGGCGGCTCCGGGCCTCCACCAGGTGAGAGGGAAAGCTCCCAGCGGCCCGGCGACTCCCACGGTGATGAGAAGCGCTGCCAACGCCAGGAGCGGGCTGGGCGGGAGCGCCTCAAGGAGGCTGAGTTGGGTGGCGTGGCCGAGGCCGGCCAGGAGAGCCTCCCCCGCCGCGAAGGTCGCCAGGAGGGCGCCGCTGACCGCGAATGACCGGGCGGCGGAGCGCACCGCCCCGGGGTCCACCTTCCGCAGCGCGGTCCCGAGGACCAGGGGGAGGCTCACGGTGGCGAGTCCCACCAGGAGGGTGAGCAGATCGGCTCCCGAGGCGGTCAGCATCACCCCCGAGGTGGACACCAGGACCAGCGCGTGGTAGAGCGGCTGGTGGGGATCGAGCTGCTCCTCCAGATCGGAGCCGGTGAGGAGGATGGCGGCGGCGGCGGCCGGAGCGGCCGCGTAGAAGAAGAGCGCGAACCGGTCCACGAGGAAACTGCCGTGCTCGATGTCCGGCGGCGCCGGTCCCAGCGAGCTGCGCCAGAACCCCACTGCGGCGAGGAAGGCCAGGGCTGTGAAGGCGAGCGCCACCCAGCGGCTGAGATGGCCGCGGCCGCCCTTGGCGCCGTACGGCCCGCCCTCCAGGCCCAGGCAGACTACCGCACCCAGGAGCAGCACTCCCATGGGACCGAAGTCCTGGAGGAAGGCGAGGTTCACTTGCCGGGCACCTTGGCCGGGGCCATGCTGGAGACCCGGGCCGCCACCAGGTCGGTGCCGTGCACCGTGTAGGGGACGAAGTAGCCGGCGGTGATCCCGAACACCACCGCGGCGGCCGCCAGCCACCACCCGGCGTAGAACTCCGAGCCCCGGGCGTCCGGAATGGGGTCGGAAAGCTCCCGTTCCGCTCCGGGCGCCCAGAACGGCCCGGTGCCGACCCGCCAGGCAGCGTAGGCCAGGAGTCCCATCCCCAGGATCACGGCAGCGGTGATGAAGCGGTGCTCGGCGAAGCTGCCCACCACCACCTGGAACACCCCCGGGAAGCCGACCAGGAAGGGGACGCCGCCGAGGGACGCGGCTCCCACCGCGAACATCAGCTTGAGACGATCGGCGCCGGCAGCCCGCCCGGCGATCAGGCGGACCTCCGCGCCCCCGCCCCGATCGGCCACCGCACCGAGGGCCAGAACCAGGAGCGGGGCGATGAAGGTCAGGGCGAAGGACAGCCACAGGGCCCCGGAGAGCGATGTCTCGGAGAACGAGATGATCCCCAGGAGCACCGGCCCAGAGACCCCCGCCAACAGAGCTGCGGTCGCCCGGCGCAAGTCCCGCTCCCCCACCGCCCGCAGCGCCGACCAGTAGAGGGTGAGCACCGCCAGCAGCAGCACCGGATCCACCAGCTGCAGACCTCCCCTCGGGTCCATCCCCAGCAGCACCCGGACCAGCCCGTAGGCGCCCACCGGGAGAGATGAGACCACCAGCAGCATGGCCACGGGGGTAGGAGCCGCGGCCACGCCATCAAGAAGCCAACGTTGCAGGGGGAAGATCGCCATCCGCGCGCCGAAGGCGAAGAGCAGCAGCCCGGCCACGATCAGCCCCGGCGCCCCCTTGAGGGGACCGACCGTGGAGAGGGTCACGAAGTTGAAGGTGGTGTTGCCGGTCTGCAGCAACATCAGAAGGGCGGCGACCAGCAGGGCCGCCGCGCCCAGTGACTGGGTCACCAGCAGCCGCCGGCCCGCCTCCCGGGCGCCGGGCCGGGAACCGGAGCCGATCAGGAGCGCCAGGGGGAAGACCGGCAGCCAGAAGAACAGCACGAGGAGCAAGAGGTCCTGGGTGGCGAAGAACCCTGCCAGGCTGGTCTCGGCGATCAGCAGAAGAGCGAAGTGGGAGCGGGTGCGCTCCCGCAGCCTCCAGCTGGCCAGCACCAGCGCCGGGAAGACTGCGGTGACCGCGAACAGCAGCATGAGGCTCAGTCCGTCCACCCCTAGGTGGTAGTCCAGTTGGAAGTAGAACCCGCGCAGCCAGGGGGCGTCGATGCTGGGCTGGGCGATCGCCCCCTGGGCAGGGTTGCCCACCTCGCCGAGCAGGTCGAAGATGGCGATCGCCAGCGGCAGGCCGGTGGCCAGCAGGGCGCCGGTCCGAACCCGGAAGCGCTCGAGGTCAGTCCTAACCGGGAGCAGGGCGATCACCATCGCTCCGATCAGTGGAACGAACACGATGAGGGTCAGGCTGACGTCACTGGGCACTCAGGCCGTCCCCCACCAGGTCGCCGCCGCGGCTGCCAGCGCCAGCAGCGCGACCACCACCCCCACCGCCCGCGGCTCCCAGCCCAGCCGCCCGGGTGGGGGGCTCTCGGCGTAGTCGGACAGCCCCTGGACGGCGAGGTCCCCAGCGGGGTCCAGCACCCGCGCGCTGAGAGCGCCCATCGCCCGTCCGACTCCCAGCAGAACCCACCGGTCCGCCGCCTCCAGGGTGGCCTCGCCGCCCAGACCCGGCAGCGCACCCAGGCTCAGCCGGTCGCCCGCCAGCCAGGCCAGCCCCAGCCCGGCAACGCCTACGACCAGCAGCACAAGCAGGGCGGGTCCGGAACCGCCGAGGCTCGGAACCGACCCCGCCTGGGGCAGGAGCCGACTCAGCACGAACGAAAACGCTCCCGCCAGCCAGGCCAACGTGGTGGCCGCCACCGGCACCACCGCCCCGGGCTGACGGGCCCCCTGGGCCAGCTGACGCCGCACCGCTCGGGCCTCCCGAACGTCCGCCGGCTCGGCGCCGTACACGAGGTGCCAGGCGACCCTCCCGCAGGCGACGGCGAGCAGCAGCGGGACGGCCACCGCGGCCCCGACGGCGAGCACCCGCAGCGGCGCCGGGGCCGAGC
>JAJZGN010000124.1 GCA_021798435.1 bacterium
CCGGGGGAAGGGATCCTCACGTCCACCGTTGACGAAGTAGGTGACGTGGGCGTACTTCTCGGTCTCGGCGACGTGGAACTGCGCCAGGCCCGCCTCGGCCACCACCTCGGCGAGGGTGTTCCGCACCTCGGGCTTGGGAAAGGCCACCGGCACCTCCAGGGTGTCGTCGTAGGAGGTGAACGTGACCAGGTCCACCCCACCGCTCCAGGGTCCGCGGTCGAAGGAAGCGAAGGCGAGGTCCACCAGGGCGTGGGAAAGCTCGCGGGCGCGGTCGGGCCGGAAGTTGAAGTGGACCACGATGTCGCCGGGCCGCACCCCCACCGGCTCTTCGCCATCTGGCACGATCGCGGCGGGAAGGAGGAACTCGTCGTAGACCCCGTCCGCGTACGAGGCCCGGGCGTAGGCCGCGGCGTCGTGGGCCGTCCGCTGCGGGCGGCCCATCATGGTGAGGAACGCCAGCTGGACCCGCCCCCACCGGCGGTCCCGGTCCATGGCGTAGTAGCGTCCCGAAATCGAGGTGAACCGGGCGGACGACACGGCCGCCAGCCGCCGCCCCACGTCCTCCAGATACCCGGCGCCGGCCTCGGGGCTGGTGTCCCGCCCGTCGGTCACCGCGTGCACCGCGATATCCGCGACCCCCATCCGTCCGGCCATCTCAGCGAGGGCCACCAGGTGATCCTGGTGGCTATGCACCCCCCCGGGCGAGACCAGGCCCACCAGGTGCAGCCTGGACCCCCGGCTGCGCCCCAGGGCGGCTCGGAGAACCTCGTTCTGGAAGAAGGACCCGTCGTCAATGGCGGCGTCGATGCGGGTTAGGTCCTGGAGCACCACCCTGCCCGACCCGATGGTGAGGTGGCCCACCTCCGAGTTCCCCTGCTGCCCCTCCGGGAGCCCCACCGCGAGCCCGCTGGCGGCCAGCTCGGCACGGGCACTCCGGCCCCACAGGGCATCGAAGTTGGGAGTGCGCGCCTGAGCGATGGCATTGCCGGTCACTTCAGCGCGGCAACCGTACCCATCCAGGATGCAGAGCACCGCCCGTTGGACCATCAACCAGCTGCCGCGACGATGGCAGCGAACTCGTCGGCTCTCAGGCTGGCACCCCCGACCAGGGCTCCCCGCACTCCCGGGGCGCTGAGGAGCGAGGCGGCGTTGGCGGGGGTCACACTCCCACCGTACAGGACGCGGACCGACGCCCCCCCACCGGAGAGCTCCGCCACCACCCGGTGGATGACCGCCGCGGCGCCCGCCGCGTCGTCCGGTGTGGCCGTGGCTCCGGTCCCGATGGCCCAGACCGGCTCGTAGGCCACCGTGCAGCTGCCGATCTCGCCGGCGGTGAGGCCAACGAGCCCGGCCCGGGTCTGACGCTCGACGACCGCCTCGGCCGTTCCGGCCGACCGGTCCGCCTCGGTTTCCCCCACCGCCAGGACCGGAAGCAGCCCCGCGGCCAGTACGGCGTCAAGCTTCCTCCGCACCACCTCGTCAGACTCCCCCATCAGGTGCCGGCGCTCACTGTGG
Organism: bacterium; assembly: GCA_021798435.1. Lineage (GTDB taxonomy): Bacteria > Chloroflexota > Dormibacteria > Aeolococcales > Bog-877 > JAJYXT01. Next base: position 1,516 of record JAJZGN010000124.1, read on the forward strand.
CCCACGAGGACGTAGTCGCAGAACGGAGCCAGCATCGGGGCGCCGATCTCCCCGGTGAAGGCGCCCGCCGCCTCGTGATGGCAGTTCTGGGCGCCCACCCGGACACGCCGGTCTCCTCCCAGCTCCTCCACCACAGCCTCGAGGGCCGTGAAGGGCGGCAGGATGAGCACCTCGGCCGGGGGCTCCGCCGCCAGCTGCCGGAGCAACGCCCCCACCAGCTCTCTGGCCCCCGCCGGTGTCTTGTGCATCTTCCAATTCCCGGCGATGAGAGGAGCATCCCGCCATGGGCCAGGGGTCATGGCACGGCGAGCCGTTCGCGCAGCGCCGCTACCCCCGGCAGCTCCCGCCCCTCCAGGAACTCCAGGGTGGCGCCCCCACCGGTGCTGACGTGGGTGAACTTGGAGACCAGACCCAGCGACTCCAGCGCCGCCTGGAGGTCCCCGCCCCCCGTCACGCTCACCGCCGAGCTCTCCCCGACGGCGGCCGCCACCAGGCGGGTGGCGCCGGCGAAGGCCGGGTTCTCGTAGACACCGAGCGGTCCGTTCCAGACCACCGTCCCCGCACGCTGCACCAGCTCCGACCAGCGCCGGGCCGTGGCCGGGCCCACGTCCAGGATCATCTCCTCGGCTCCGACCTCCCCCGCCGGGCAGGATCTGGCCTCGGCGGCCGTGGACTCGGGGCCAGCCGCCACGACCACGTCTGTCGGAAGGTGGACCTCGGCGCCCAGGGATGGGGCCCGGTCCAGGATCTCGGTCGCCCTGGCGACGAAGTCCGGCTCCACCAGGGACCGTCCGACCTGGGCCCCCTCGGCGACCAGGAACGTGGCCGCCATCCCCCCACCTAGAAGCAGCTGCTGAACCCCGGGCAGGAGGTGGTCGATGACCCCCAGCTTGGTGCTCAGCTTGCTGCCGCCCATGATGGCCACGAGGGGCCTGGGCGGCGACTCCAGGATCTCAGAGAGCGCTGCCAGCTCCCGCTCCATGAGCCGGCCGGCGTAGGCCGGCAGGATGTGCGCCACCCCCTCGGTGGAGGCGTGAGCCCGGTGGGCGGTGCCGAAAGCGTCGTTGACATACAGGTCGGCGAGGGCGGCCAACTGGGCTGCGAACCCCAGCTCGTTGGCCTCCTCCTCGGGATGGAAGCGGAGGTTCTCCAGCAGCAGCACCTCGCCGTCGCGGAGGGCCCCGGCCGCAGCCACCGCAACCGGCCCGACGCACTCCGGGCACCAGCTCACCTCCGTGCCCAGGAGCGCGCAGAGACGGGCCGCCAGCGGCCGGGTCGACAGCGCTTCCACCGGCTTCCCCTTGGGGCGGCCGAGGTGGGTTGCCAGAATCACCCTGGCCGACCTCGAGCGCAGCTCTTGGATCGTGGGCAGGCAGGCCCGCATCCGCGAGTCGTCGCGAATCCCGCCATCCTCGAGGAGCGGAACGTTGAAGTCCACCCGGACCAGCACCCGCTTGCCCTCCGGGTTGAGCCCCTCAAGTCCTGCCTTCACCGTCAGCCCTCCAACCCCCTGGCGACCAGATCGGCCAGGTCGACGACGCGGCAGGAGTAGCCCCACTCGTTGTCGTACCAGGAGAGGACCTTCACCAGCCTGTCCCCGCTCATCAGGGTGCAGGCCGCGTCGAAGATGGAGGAGCGGGGGTCACCCTGGAAGTCCACCGAGACCAGGGGCTCGTCCGAGACCCCGAGGATCCCCTTGAGCTCCCCCTCGGCGTACTCGCGCATCGCCTGATTCACCTCTTCGGCGGTGGTTGAGGTGCTCAGGGTCGCGCTCAGGTCGACCAGGGAGACATTCGGGGTGGGAACCCGGATGGACATCCCCTGGAACCTCCCTTGCAGCTCGGGAAGGACCAGCGCCGCCGCCTTGGCCGCACCGGTCGAGGTCGGGATCAAGGACATCGCCGCCGCGCGGGCCCGGCGCAGGTCGGTGTGAGGCGCGTCCAGCAGCCGCTGGTCGGAGGTGTAGGAGTGGATCGTCGTCATGACTCCGTTCTCGATCCCGAACCGCCGGCTGAGGACCTTCGCCACCGGGGCCAGGCAGTTGGTGGTGCAGGAGGCGTTGGAGATGATGTGGTGACGGTCGTGGTCGTAGGCCTCGTGGTTAACCCCCATGACGATGGTGATGTCCTCCCCCTTGGCCGGGGCCCCGATGATCACCTTGCGCGCCCCTCCGGGGTCCAGGTGACCGCGTGCCCTGTCCGCCGAGGTGAAGTGGCCGGAGACCTCGATCACGAGGCTCACCCCGAGATCCTTCCAGGGGAGTGCCTCCGGGCTCGGCTCCGAGAGAACCTTGACCTCGGCGCCATCGACGATCAGCGCCCCTTCGGCGGCCTCGACCGTGCCGGGATAGAGGCCCATGACGGAGTCGTGGCGCAGCAGGTGAGCCAGCACCTCGGGGCTGGTGATGTCATTGACAGCCACCACCTCCAGCCCCTCCCGGCCCCGCATCGCCCGCATCACGTCGCGGCCGATCCTGCCGAATCCGTTGATTCCCACCCGGACTGTCATTGGTCACCTCCTGCTGCCCGTGCGCCCCTCGCCCCGGCCCCGGCCCCGGCCCCGGCCCCGGCCGAGTATATGGACCGGCATCCGGGCCCCAGCCTCATCCCGAAGTCTGGCAGCACCGGCTGGTACGGCTACAGGGTGTCACCACCGGACTCCGGATGCAGGATTCCACCGTGGCCGGGGAGCTGACCGGGACGGGCCCTCACACCTCGAGGTCCCGGTGCCAGACGACCGCCGGTGCGCCCCGCCGCAGGAGCCGCCGGCAGAGCTCCTCGGCGAGGGCCACGGATCGGTGCCGTCCCCCGGTACACCCGACCGCCAGCCGGATCAGCGGCCGCGACCGTCCCTCGGGCCGGAGCTGCGACTCCACCATTTGCTCTGCCGCGTCCAGCAGCCGGCTGGCCGCCTCCTGGCGGAGAACAAATGAACTCACCCTGGGGTCAGTCCCGGGGAACGGCCGCAGCTCCTCCACCCAGAAAGGGTTCGAGACCGGACGTGCGTCGAGGCAGCAGTCGAGGTCCAGGGGGACTCCCCTTATGAAGGAGAAGGACTCGGCAACCACGACCGGGTGAGCGCTCCCTTCCAGCCAGGAACCGGGCAGCGCTGCCAGGGCCCGGGCAACCGCCATCCTGTCCCGGTGCGTGGTGTCCAGCACCACCCTGGTGGCGGTGAACAGGTGCCGCTGCCGCTCGCGTGCGGCCAGCCATCCCTCGGCGCCCGGCTGGCCCCCGTCTGGCCATCTGGCGAGACACGCTTCCAGGGAGGCCACGGTTCGCACCAGGCGGAGGGCGCCGCCGTCCTCCGAGGCTGGATCCGGCTGGGGTGCCAGCCCGTCCCAGGCCAGCGCCGGGGCCCCCAGCGCGGTGAGCTCCGCCGCCACCTGATCGGGTCCCGAACCAGGGGGTCCGTACACCAGCACCGCCATCAGAGGAGCTCCTTGAGAGCCGCCGCCACCGGGCGGGTGATGCCCGGTACCGCCACCAGCTCCTCCAGGGTGGCCTCCCTTATACCGGTCACCGAGCCGAAGTGAGACAGAAGGGCCCGCTTGCGCTTCGGGCCCAGTCCGGTCACCTCGTCCAGGCGGCTCCGCATCCCCGCCCGCTGGCGCCGCTGGCGGTGGCGGGTGATGGCGAAGCGATGGGCCTCGTCGCGGACGCGCTGGACCAGGAAGAGCGGTTCGCTGCCCTGGAGAAGGTGCAGAGGCGGGCCGCCTCCCACCCGATGCAACTCCTCGAACCGTTTGGCGAGACCGAAATGGGGGATGTCCTCCAGGTCCAGGGCGCGCAGGCCCCGGTCCGCTGCCGCCAGCTGGCCCTCTCCGCCGTCGACGATGACGAGGTCGGGACGGGTGCCCAGGCTCTCCTCGGCGGGCTGGGCCAGATGCCGGAACCGGCGCCGGATCACCTCCTCCATGCTGGCGAAGTCGTTGGGGCCCTCCACCTCGCGGATGGCGAAGATCCGGTAGTCGGACGGCTTGGGCCGAGCATCCTCGAAGACCACCATCGAGCCTACGCTCTGCTCCCCCATGGTGTTGCTGATGTCGTAGCACTCGATCCGGCGGGGCGGGACGGCGAGCCCCAGGAGGCCCTGCAGCTCCTCCAGCACCTGGGCCGCCCGGACCGAGTCGTAGTCCTCGCGGAGGCGCGCCTGCTCCAGGGCGGCCTGCGCCGTCTGCTCGGCCAGCCGCACAGCGCGCACCAGATGCCCGCGCTGGGGTACCAGCAGCCGCACGGCCGCCCCCCTCCGGGCCGTCAGGTACCCCTCCAGAAGCTGCCGGTCGGCCACCGCCCAGGGAATCACCACCCGGGAGGGAACGGTGGGGGCGGCGGCGTAATGCTGCGCCAGGAAGCTGGAGAGGACCTCCTGCGGCTCGACCTCCCCG